>NZ_JAYFER010000464.1:0-329 GCF_055795065.1 Lyngbya sp. CCY1209 | reverse complement strand
CGTGCATGAGACTTTCACCTCACACGGCTCCTAGTTCAGTCGTCTCGTTGTCATGAGTACGACTCTTGCTTTGACTATACCATCTATGGCAGTCTTGGCATCGTGACAGTGGCGGTGCAGCAATTGGAGGTTCTTGTAATCATCCTTTCCGCCTAAGCTTCTAGGGATTATATGGTCGGTCTCCACTTGGTCTTCGATAGTGAAGTGCTGTCCGCACCATTTGCATTTGCCTTTCTGGTTTTTCAGCAGTTTGGCTTCTCGGTTTGAGATTTCTGGTGATTTCCCTCTCCTCGTTGCCCAGTAGACCCAATTTCCGTCATACGTCGATG
>NZ_JAYFER010000463.1:0-18994 GCF_055795065.1 Lyngbya sp. CCY1209 | reverse complement strand
CGCTTCTCAAACCAGCCGACCTCTCAAAGTCCCCCTTACAAAGGGGGATTTAGGGGGATGCGATCGCTTCTCAAACCCACCGACTTCTCAAAGTCCCCCTTACAAAGGGGGATTTAGGGGGATGCGATCGCTTCTCAAACCGACCGACATCTGAAAGTCCCCCTGACAAAGGGGGATTTAGGGGGATACGATCGCCCCGATGTGCAACAATAAAATACGGTACACCGGAAACAGAGAATTAATTGTGAGTCCAACTGCCGTCACCACTGATACACCCAAAGCCACAATTGCTGGACGTCGCCCCGTATTCCCGTTTACGGCGATCGTCGGCCAGGAGGAAATGAAACTGGCCCTCCTCCTCAACGTGATCGACCCCAAGATCGGCGGCGTGATGATCATGGGCGATCGCGGCACGGGCAAATCCACCACCATCCGGGCGTTGGCGGACCTGCTGCCCGAAATCGAAATCGTCGCCGACGACCCCTTCAACAGCGACCCCAAAGACCCGGAACTGATGAGCGACGGGGTGCGGGAACGGGTGAACCTGTCGGAAGCCCTCCCCGTCATCCGCCGCAAAGTGCAAATGATCGACCTGCCCCTCGGCGCCACGGAAGATCGGGTCTGCGGTACGATCGACATCGAAAAAGCCCTGGCCGAGGGCGTGAAAGCCTTTGAACCGGGACTTCTGGCTAAAGCAAACCGCGGCATTCTCTACGTCGATGAAGTCAACCTCCTCGACGATCACCTGGTGGACGTCCTCCTCGACTCCGCGGCCAGCGGTTGGAACACGGTGGAACGGGAGGGCATTTCCATCCGCCACCCGGCCCGGTTCGTGTTGGTGGGTTCGGGGAACCCGGAGGAAGGGGAATTGCGCCCCCAACTGCTGGACCGTTTCGGGATGCACGCCGAAATCCGCACGGTGAAAGAACCCAATCTGCGGGTGCAAATTGTGGAACAGCGCACCGCTTTCGACCAAAATCCGCCCCACTTTTTAGAAGAGTATAAAATATCCCAGGAGGAACTTCAGCAAAGGATTGTTGACGCCCAAGAGCGATTGTCTTCCGTGGAAATGGATTACGATCTGCGGGTGAAAATTTCCCAAGTTTGTTCGGAATTGGACGTGGATGGACTGCGGGGAGATATCGTCACCAACCGGGCGGCAAAAGCCCTGGCTGCGTTGGAGGGACATACGGAAGTCACCGTCGATGATATCAGCCGCGTGATCACGCTGTGCCTACGCCACCGACTGCGGAAAGATCCCCTGGAATCCATCGATTCGGGGTCGAAAGTGCAGAAGGTTTTCCGCCAGGTGTTCGGGTTGCCGGAACCGGAGGACAATTAATCGTTATCACCGGCAGGATGCCCCTGCGACGCGGGTGGAATTATGATCGCTCGTATTATCGGATTTGACCCGGGATTGGCGACGCTGGGGTTCGGGGTAATCGAATGTCGGACCCCGGAAAATGGCATTGGGGAAGCGTCGGAATGTGCGATCGATTTCGGCGCCATTCAGACATCTCCCGGCCAATCCCTCGGCGATCGCCTGGAAACGATTTACGGGGATGTACACACCCTACTCGACCAGTGGAAACCGGATATTGTCGGAGTGGAAAAACTGTTTTTTTATCGCATGGGAAATACCATTTCTGTCGCCCAGGCGAGGGGGGTGTTATTGTTGGTTTTGGCGCAGCGACATCTCCCCCTATTTGAGTTTACTCCGGCACAGGTGAAACAGGCGTTGACGGGTTACGGAAATGCCCAAAAATATGAAGTTCAAGAAGCCGTCGCGAGGGAGTTAAATTTGGAGGCGATTCCGAAGCCGGACGATGCCGCCGATGCGCTGGCGATCGCCCTGACAACTTGGTTCGATCGCGATCGGGTTTCTGATTCTTAATTTGTTTGATAAAATCCATGTCTGATATCATTCTAACTTCCCAGGAAATCGCCCAGTTCCGTTCCCAGTTGGCGGAATATTCCGCCGCTTTGGAAGCGTTGGATAACATTGAGGATTGCGAGGGAGATCTCGAAGATGCCGCGATCTCGATGGCGATTCATGTGGGGCAATCTCCCACCACTTCAGAAAATTGGCTGGACGGTTTGGCGAAGCGGTATCGCGTCACCCTTTGCGACGAAACCTACCGGGAAGATTTATTGCGGGGAAATATCGCCCCGATAGTCGCCCATTTGATGGAATTAAATCAATGTCCGGAATTGTTGGTAACTCCGGTCGTCATTTACGTTTTAAAAACGGGAGTTCAGCCCTTTTGCGAACCTCTGGAATACAAAAAAATGTGATCGCCAAAATTTTACTTGTAGGGGCCCCTGGCTTGCGCCCGATCGCTTTGGGGACACAACCAGATTTGCCAGAATTGATTCATGTTGAAACCGGCGAATATTAAACGTCCTTCTCTCCTGAATTGGCATTTATTCTGGGGAACTGTTTTTATCGTTTCCCTGGTTTGGTCGCTGCAAGTGGCGGGAATTTTTAGCGGGGAATTGGTGAATCCCGGCGGCATGACGCTGGTGTGGCAATTTCTGACCGCCGCAGTTTCCCCCGATTTGAGTCCGGAATTTCTCCAACTGACTCTAAATGCGACCTTAAAAACGATGAGTTTTGCGGTCTGCGGCACGTTTTTAAGTGTGTTTTTCGGGACGTTTTTGGGTTTATTTTCCTCCGAGATTTGGTGGAAATCCGTCCATCCCCAAAGTGCGCGATCGCCCCGGATATTCTGGCGGGCAATTCTGGCTTTTCCCCGTTCCATTCACGAGGCGTTGTGGGGGGTCTTTTTTGTCAATATTTTCGGACTCGATCCGCTGGTGGCCGTGGTCGCGATCGCCCTTCCGTTCGGCGCGATCGTTGCCAAGGTTTTTTCGGATATTTTGGACGAAACACCCCGAAATGCTTTATTTGCCGTTTTAAATAGTGGCGTTTCCCCCGCCAAAGCGTTTCTTTATACGATATTCCCCCAAGCATTTCTCAACCTTTTATCCTACACATTCTATCGGCTGGAATGTTCGATCCGTTCGGCAGCCGTGTTGGGTACCATCGGCGCGGGGGGGTTGGGTTACGAGATTTTATTGAGTCTGCAAGCCCTGCGTTACGAACAGGTTTGGACGCTGTTGATCGCCCTATTGATTTTGACGGGATTGACGGACATTTGGAGCGCCCGACTGCGGCACGAATTGGGCGCACCCTCCCGCCTGGATTTGAACTTGCCTTCAGACTCCCCCCCTTCTTCCCAAGGGGGGGCTGGGGGGGGATCAGACTCCCCCCCTTCTTCCCAAGGGGGGGCTGGGGGGGGATCGCGATCGCCCTCTCCCAACTCCCAAATTTCGACACACCGCCGCATTTCATTCCCGCAGTTTTCGGCGATTTTCGCCATCATTTTGATTGTCTTTTCTTTTATCTACATCGACGCCGACTATGGAAAATTGTGGTCGCCCCGCACCTTCGACCTGTTGGGGGGAATCTTGGACGATGCCTTTCCACCCCAATTCGGCGATTTGTCTCAACTCTTCACTTTGTCAAAACAAACCGTGGCGATGTCGATTCTGGCGATGACATTGGCGGGATTTGGGGGGATTTTACTTTCATTCTTAGCCAGCAATAATTTATTACTTCCCGGCGGAATTCTCGACCCCATCGCCTCCAAATCCGACTCGAAATTGAGTTGGGGATGGATAGTTTTAATTGTGAATCGCTTCGTTTTGTTATTTTCTCGGGCGGTTCCCGAACCGATTTGGGCGCTGATTTTTCTATTTATATTATTCCCCGGAATTTTACCCGGCGCGATCGCCCTCGGATTGCACAATTTGGGCATTTTGGGGCGGCTGATGGCGGAAGTAACCGAAAATTTGGAACAGCCTCCCTTGCGAGCCCTCGCCTCCCTCGGTGCGGACGGCCCGAAAGTGTTTCTCTACGGCATTCTCCCCCGCACCCTCCCCAGTTTCTTGGCGTACATCCTCTACCGCTGGGAAGTGTGCATCCGTTCGACGGCGATCGTCGGGTTGGTCGGGGCGGGGGGACTGGGACGCTTGCTGGCGGAACAACTCAGCAGCTTCAACTACGGCGGACTTTTGGGAACTCTGACCATTTTTGTCGGGTTGACGGTGGCGGTCGATTCGATCAGCAATTTAGCCAGAAGGACGCTCCGCTGACGCTCGGGAAGGCGACAAAAATTTTCCAGTCGAAGGGGTTGACCAATTATGTAACAGTATATACGAAAGCTATTCGATACGAGAAAAAATTATTGATCTAACCCCCAATCATACCAAGCTCCGGTTAATAAAAGATTAATAAGAGCATAAATTTAGGTTAATTTTTCCAAAAAAATCGCCGTTTTTATTAGATTTCAAACTTGGGTTAGATCATCTCACAAAATAGATAAACTTTAAAATCTATCCCCTGACGGACGGCAGAAAGTCAGTCATTTTGTAGAGTTGTAGTGTCAGTTTTGACTCGACATCATCAATCAATTTTATGACTTCTTCTACTCAAGATGCACCAACTTCGGCGCCCGATCGCTCGAGTTTAGAATTATTTTTCGATCGCAGTTTTATCTGGACGACCCGAATCCTCGCCTTCGGAGTCGCCGCACTTCTCTTTTGGATGGTGATTCAAGTGGGTTTGGCGGCTGTTCCCGCCATCCAAAAATTCGGCTGGGGATTCCTGGGTTCGAGCGCTTGGAATCCGCCGGAGCGCGATTACGGCGTGCTTCCCATGATGTACGGGACGGTAATCAGCTCTTTAATTGCCCTGTTAATTGCCGTCCCCATCGCCATCGGAACCGCGATCGTTTTGAGCGAGAATTTCCTCCCCGCTTCCGTGCGGACGGTGCTGACATTTTTGGTCAAACTGTTGGCGGCAATTCCCAGCGTCGTCTACGGATTGTGGGGGATTTACGTCCTGATTCCCGTCCTCACCGATATCGGCGGATGGCTGCACAAAACCCTCGGATGGATACCCCTGTTCAGCACCCAACCCAAAGGCCCCGGAATGCTTCCGGCGGGGGTGATTCTCGCCATCATGATCTTGCCAATTATCACCGCCATTTCTCGGGACTCCCTCGCCTCCCTTCCCCCGGAATTGCGGGGGGCTTCCTACGGCGTCGGTTCCACCCGCTGGCAGACCATTTTTAGCGTTCTTTTACCCGCCGCTTTTTCCGGCATCGTCGGGGGCATTATGTTGGGGCTCGGACGTGCTTTGGGGGAAACGATGGCCGTGACGTTGGTAATCGGAAATAGCAACGATTTGAGTCTGTCCATCCTCGCCCCCGCCAACACGATCGCCTCCTTAATTGCCAGCCAATTTCGGGAAGCGAGCGAACTGCAAGAAGCGGCGCTGATGTACGCGGCACTCATCTTATTTTTGATCACTTTGGTCGTCAATGTGATGGCAGAGTGGATCGTGCAGCAGGTCAAAAAATACTGACTTTTTAACGTTCAAGCAATGGGGTTTTACGATGACATCACAGCAACTCGAAAATTTCGGCGATCGCGATATCGAAACGTCGGGTTTGGAAGCGCGAACCCTCATCGATCGCATCCTAACGACGGTGGCGTTTCTCCTCCTGGGAATCGCAATTTTGCCCCTATTTTTGGTGATCGCCTACGTCACCATCAAGGGATTGAGCCGCCTGAATTTTGACTTATTGACGGGCATTCCTCCCGCCGCGATGGAATCCGGTGGCGGCATCGGATCGGCGATCGCGGGGACGCTGTTATTGGTGGCGATCGCGGCAGTCGTCAGCATCCCATTCGGCATCGCTGCCGGAATTTACCTGTCCGAATTCAGTTCCAAAAAGATTGCCAAGTGGATTCGTTTTTTCACGAACGTTTTGAGCGGCGTTCCGTCCATTATCGTGGGAATTTTCGCCTACACTGTCATCGTTTTGACGATGGGAAAATTCTCGGCATTTGCCGGTGGAATCGCCCTGGCAATTTTGATGCTTCCCATCGTCGTGCGAACCACCGACGAAGCCCTGCAAATCGTCCCCCAGGAAGTGCGCTGGGCGTCCGTCGGGGTGGGTGCCTCCAGCTTTCACACCGTCCTACAAATCGTACTTCCCGCCGCTCTCCCCGCCGTCATTACGGGCACCACCCTCGCCCTCGCGAGGGCCGCCGGAGAGACCGCACCGCTGATTTTTACGGTGCTGTATTCCCCCTACTGGCCCGACGGCGTTTTTGATGAAACGATCCCCGCCCTTTCGGTGGTGGTTTTTAACTTTGCCACCTCCGCATTTGACAACCAGCAGGAATTGGCTTGGGCCGCATCTCTGATTCTGGTGTTGTTGGTGCTGATTGCCAGCATTCTCTCCCGGTGGATGACCAAAAAACAGCAATATTGATGGCGGCAATAGTTTAGATAATCGATAAGGTGAATACAATGGCATCTGACAATTCTTCAAATACAAGCCTCCTGAATGTCGAAAATGTGAGCGTCTATTACGGGGAAGCGTTGGCGTTGAAAGATGTCAACATGGAAATCCCAAAAAATCAGATTACGGCCCTGATCGGTCCCTCCGGTTGCGGCAAAAGTACCTTGATTCGCTGCTTCAATCGTCTCAACGATCTGATCGAAAGTTTTAGTCTGGAAGGGCGACTCTCTTACAAAGGTAAAAATTTGTACGATCCCAAAGTAGATGCGGTAAAAGTTCGCCGTCAAATTGGGATGGTCTTTCAAAAGCCGAATCCGTTTCCCAAATCCATTTACGAAAATATTGCCTACGGTGCCCGCATCAACAAGTATTCCGGTGATATGGATGAGTTGGTGGAAAATTCTCTCAAGCAGGCGGCACTGTGGGGCGAGGTCAAAGATAAACTCAGAGAAAACGGTTTATCTTTATCTGGCGGACAAAAGCAGCGCCTCTGTATCGCCCGGGCCGTGGCACTCAAGCCGGACGTGATTTTGATGGACGAACCCTGTTCTTCTCTGGACCCGGTTTCGACGGAACAGGTGGAAGATTTGATCCACGAATTGAAGGGAAAATACACGGTAATTATCGTCACCCACAATATGCAGCAGGCTGCGCGGGTCGCGGATTTGACGGCATTTTTTAACGCCCGGGAACAGGAGTCCGGAAGTCGGTTCGGTTATTTGGTGGAATACGACGACACCGACAAGATTTTTGACAATCCCGAAGAAGAGGCGACTCAAAAATATGTGAGCGGCCGTTTCGGTTGATGTCTAGCTTTAGCAGGATGTCAAATTTTGATTTGAGTTCCACACTAAAAACAAGAGCAAATAGGAGAATTGACATGAGTTCCGACAAACAGAATTTTGAACGACCCGAAAATCAAACTCAACCCGCCGTTGAACTCGAACAAAAATTCAAACATTCCGAAGAAGAGGCGGAGGTTCCCCAGGATGCCGAACAGGGTTCGGATCTGCCCAACCGGCAGATGACGATCGCCCACAATCCCGGCGGCGCGGTGGACGCGGATTTGAGCGATCGCAATTGATCTCAAATTCGGTCAAATACCCAATCGATGGACGAAGGTTTTTTTCCGGTTAAAAACACCTTTTTATTCCGAAAAATCCTCCTTCCGCTCCTTCCGCTCCCTCTGCTCCCTCCGCTCCCTCCGCCATTTTTCGGGGAGAATGAAACAGCCGGGCCCTTTGTAAGGGAGGAGATCAGGGGGGATAATGGGGGATCGAAACGTATCGAAACAGATAGACAACTGCTATAGAAAAAGGACAGGTTTGCCATAGCCGACCTGTCCAAATAATTGTTGAGTCATCTAAAGAGAAAAGCGGGGCTTTAGAACGCTTTCAAACCACCTTTAAATGGGGCAGCAAAGTCCCCCTGCGCGTTGGCTGAAGCGGGCATTTTCCCGGTAGTCAACGGGACAGTCGATCACCGCCGGAACGTCTTGCGCCAGGGCTTCTTTGAGGACGGGAACCAAATCGGTCGCCGCCTCGATCCGGTATCCTTTCAGACCCATACTTTCGGCGAACTTGACAAAATCCGGGTTGCTGAATTTAATAAATGAAGCCGAACCGAACTGATCTTCCTGCTTCCATTCGATCAGGCCGTAGCCGCCGTCGTTGAAAATGAGGGTGACGAAGGGCGTCCCGACTCGCAGGGCCGTTTCGAGCTCCTGAGAGTTCATCATGAAGCCGCCGTCGCCGGTGACGGCGACCACTTTCAGCTCCGGATGGACGAGCTTCGCCGCGATCGCGCCGGGAATGGAAATCCCCATCGCCGCGAACCCGTTGGAGATCAGGCAGGTGTTGGGGCGATCGCTGTGGTAGTGCCGCGCCATCCACATTTTGTGGGCGCCCACGTCGGAAATGACGATATCCTCCGGACCCATCACCTGCCGCAGATCGTAGATGATCTTTTGGGGTTTGATCGGGTAGCCGTCGTCCGTGGCGTAGCGCTCGTAATCTTGGCGGATATCCGACCGCATCTTGATGCCGTAGGGGTCGGGTTTCCCGGTGCGATCGGACCGGCGCAGGATCTCGTAAAGCGAATCCGAGATATCACCAACAATTTCAGCGATCGGGATGTAGCTGCTGTCAATTTCTGCCGCGTTGGCGCCGACGTGGATGACCGGGATCTTGCCGTGGGGGTTCCACTTCTTGGGCGAATACTCGATCAGATCGTAGCCGATCGCGATCACCAAATCCGCCTTATCAAAAGCGCAACTGATGAAATCCCGCTGTTGCAGCCCCGTCGTCCACAGGGACAGCGGGTGGGTGTAGGGTATCGCCCCCTTACCCATGAACGTATTAGCCACCGGAATATTGAGTTGGGTGGCAAATTCCGTCACCGCCTCGCTGGCATTCGCCCGTAGGGCCCCGTTACCCACCAAAATGATCGGGTTGACCGCCTTCGAGATGGCGATCGCGGCCTCGTTCATACTGTGGTAAGCCGAATAACTTTTTTCCCGCCGATCCCGTTCCAGGGGTTTCCCCTCCACGGGCATACTGGCGATATTTTCCGGCAGATCGATGTGCACCGCCCCCGGCTTCTCCGTCTGCGCCAATTTAAACGCCTTGCGGACGATTTCCGGCGTGATGCTCGGCCGCACGATTTGGGCGTTCCATTTCGTCACCGGTGAGAACATCGCCACCAAATCTAGATACTGGTGGGATTCGATGTGCATCCGGTCCGTCCCCACCTGGCCCGTAATCGCCACCAGAGGGGCACCGTCCAAGTTGGCGTCGGCCACCCCCGTCATCAGGTTGGTGGCACCCGGTCCCAAGGTGGACAGGCAGACCCCCGCCTTTCCGGTCAGGCGTCCGTAGACGTCCGCCATGAAGGCGGCGCCCTGTTCGTGCCGGGTGGTGATAAATTGGATGGAGGACTCCTTCAGGGCTTCGAGAATGTCCATATTCTCTTCCCCGGGCAGTCCGAAGACATATTGTACCCCTTCATTTTCGAGGCACTTGACCAAGAGTTCGGCTGTATTCATGTGGTACGTTTTCAGTTAGAAAAAGTGATTTAAAAAAGTGGAGAGTTATCCTTAGAAGTTCAGCGAACTTCGGGAGTTAAAACCGGTCGATTTCAATCGAAAAATATGGGTTCAAAGAGAGTGGCTGGCTCTCTCTTCCCCGGGTTGACGATTGAAGGTTGAACTTCTAATTTGGCGTCCCCATTATTTAATCCAGACGGTTTTAACGTTGACAAACTCGTGAATGCCTTGGATGCTCAACTCGCGCCCGTAGCCGGAGCGTTTGATGCCGCCAAAGGGAAGCCGCGGATCGGACTTCACCAAACCGTTGATAAAGACGGCCCCGGCTTCCAACTCCAAGGTTAAGCGATCCTGCTCGGCCGCGTCTGTCGTCCATGCACTTGCGCCCAAACCGAAAGATGTGCTGTTCGCCAGTTCGATCGCCTCGTCGATGCCCCGAACCCGGAACAGCAGCGCCACCGGACCGAAAAATTCCTCCTCGTAGGCCGGAGTTCCCCGGGGAATGTCGGCTAAAATCGTCGGCGGATAGAAATTTCCCGGGCGGTCGGAGAGCCGCTGACCCCCCGTGAGCGCCTTCGCACCTTTGGCTCGGCAAGCTTGCACCTGTTTGTCAATATCTTCGAGAATTCCCGGCGTCGCCAGGGGTCCGACATCCGTATCCGGCAGCATCGGATCGCCCACTTTCAGCGCCTGAAATTTCTCGACCAACTTTTGTTGAAATTCTCCGGCGATCGCCTCGTCAAGAATGAACCGTTTGGCAGCAATGCAGGACTGGCCGTTGTTCAGCATTCGGGCCGTCACCGCCGTCTCCACCGCCGCCTCGAGATCGGCACTTTCCAAAACGATGAATGGATCGCTCCCCCCCAATTCTAGCACCGTTTTTTTCAGATTTTTACCCGCTTGAGCCGCCAAACTGGCGCCGGCCGGTTCGCTCCCCGTCAGGGTCGCGGCCTTGATGCGATCGTCGGCGACAATTTGAGCCACCTGACTCGCCCCCACCAGCAGGGTTTGGAACGCGCCCTCGGGAAATCCCGCCTCCCGGAAGATTTCCGCCACCGCCAGGGCGCACTGGGGCACGTTGGAGGCGTGTTTGAGTAACCCCACGTTCCCTGCCATCAGCGCCGGCGCCGCGAAGCGGAACACCTGCCAGAAGGGGAAGTTCCAGGGCATCACCGCGAGCACCGGGCCGATGGGTTGGTAGCGCACGAAGCTGCGACTCGCGTCGCTTTCGGCTGGGAGATCCGCCAGAAATTCGGCGGCTTTTTCGGCGTAAAACCGGCACACCCAGGCGCTTTTTTTCACCTCCGCGATCGCGCCTTTGATGGGTTTTCCCATCTCCAATGTCATGATTTTCGCAAATCGTTTCGCATCCCGCTCCAAAATGTCGGCCGCCCGGTTCATCCACTCGGATTTTTTTTCCATCGGCAAATAACGGTAACTAACCGACGCTTTTGCCGCCGTTTCCAGACAAACCTCGATCTCTTCATCTGTCAGGGCATCGAAAGATTTGACCAACTCTCCTGTCGCCGGGTTGACTGTAGCGATTCCCATAACAAGTTTTTCATTAAATTTCAATGTTTACATCTCTACATCCTACCGCTTAAAAAGGACGATTTATCACGACATTCGGAATTTGAGCAGGGCTGAAACAAATCGATAACCTTGTTGAAATAACTTAAAACTTATGAGAATAATTAAACGGTTTAATCGGTTTTTTTACCCGGTTTGACTCATATTCTTAACAAAACGATAGAAGAATCGAGGGGAGCGTCAGTTCTCCCCGCCCCCCGACCCCAGACCCCCGCTCCGCCCCGAGCCAATCTACCTACGTTCGCGGACAGATCTGGGTGCGATCGCCTTGCGAGTCCGAAGATTTTTCGTTACATTAATTTACAATAAGACGACACCATCTGTTACATAGGAGTCACATCATGGAAGAACAAAACCGCAACGCCTGGAATTGGGGCTTTACCGCAGGCGCCGAAAACTGGAACGGCAGATTGGCGATGGTCGGCTTCATCAGCGCCGTCCTCATCGAACTGTTCTCCGGTCAGGGCCTCCTCCACTTTTGGGGCTTGATGTAGGAGGTGGGGGATATATATACAGATCCCTCCACCTCCGTCAGTCGAGGTGTAGCCAGCACCCGACCCGGCCCGAAAGCCGGAATTGAGATAGCAAATTGAAACGCAGCGCCATTATACCACCTTGAGGATCCATTGGGACATCCTCAAGGTTTCCCAGCCCTTCTCGCCCCGAGAAGGATGCCGGCGCGATGCGCCCCTTTTTTGAAAACGGACTCCGAATCCCCTTCGTGTCAGCGGATGTATTCCTTGAGAATGCTGTTCCGGTTGGGGTGGCGCAGCTTCCGCAGCGCCTTGGCTTCGATCTGGCGGATTCGCTCCCGCGTCACATTGAAAATCTGGCCGATTTCCTCGAGGGTTTTCATCCGCCCGTCGTCGAGTCCGTAGCGCAGCCGCAGCACGTCCCGCTCCCGGGGGCTGAGGGTGTCGAGGACGCTTTCGAGATCTTCGCGCAGCAAGCTTTTGGAGACCTGATCTTCGGGGGTTTCCCCGTCCGACTCGATGAAGTCTCCCAGGCGGGAATCCTCTTCCTTACCGATGGGGGTTTCCAGGGAAATGGGCAGTTGGGCGGATTTGGCGATGAACCGCAGCTTTTCGATGGTCATCTCCATGCGGGTGGCGATTTCTTCCTCCGTGGGTTTGCGGCCCATCTCCTGGGACAACAGTTTAGTGGTCTTTTTGATCCGGGAGATGGTTTCGTAGAGGTGAACCGGAAGCCGGATCGTGCGGGACTGATCGGCGATCGCCCGGGTGATCGCCTGGCGAATCCACCAAGTCGCGTAGGTGCTGAACTTGTAACCCTTCTCGTGATCGAACTTTTCGGCCGCCCGGATCAGGCCCAAGCTGCCTTCTTGAATCAGATCTTGGAACGACAACCCCCGGTTCATGTACTTTTTGGCAATGGACACCACCAGCCGCAGGTTGGACTGCACCATTTTGTCCTTGGCCCGCCTGCCGAAAAACAGGCGGCGGCGGAATTCGGGCAGGTTCATGTCCACCGCGCTCGCCCACTCCTGTTCGTTCGGTTCCCGATGGTAGTGTTCGATCAATTTTTCCCGAATTCGCTCCAATTCGAGCAAGTCGGCAATTTTGCGGGCGAGTTCGATTTCCTCGTCGGCCCGCAGCAGCCGGATGCGGCCGATTTCCTGCAGGTACAGCCGGATCGAATCTTCGGTGTAGTGCTTCTTTTTAGCTTGGGCGCGACGTCGGGATTTGGTGATTTTTCCCGCCTTAGCCGCCTCGTCGTCGGGTTGGGACTCCTCAAATTCCTCTTCGAGAGCGTCTCCGGCTTCGAGCAAGTTATCAACCAAATCTCGGTCGGATTGGGGGTTAGACAATTCAAGCGTTTCCATTTCAGGCTCAATGGTGGTTGCGAGTCCGTTTTTGATTTGGATCATGCCGCGTTCCTCATGCTCCTCAATTCAAGAATCAATCACGAGAGACAGAACAGATCTGTCTGTAGATAGTTTAGCCAATTCCTCACTGGGTCTTGCCGTCGGGTCGGGTGCGACGATCGCAGACACTTTGCGTTTCATCCCGATCCGCCCGTCAGGCGGGGTAAAAATACCGCTTTTTCTGGGGACGGCAGCGGACACTCCTCAAAATCCTCAACGATTTTAGCCTCTTTTACAAAAATTGGGCGGGGATTCCCAAACCCGGACGTTCTCCGAGCTGCCCCGAAGGCTGGATGGGGATTTGAGTCATTTTTAGTCGGAGTGCGGCCGTCGCCATCGACCCGCTTGTGTGCGATCGGTCTCCCCCATTAGGGATTCGGATTGGCAGGGGTTTTACAATTCATTGAAAGCTCTATGAATCGGTTTTCCAATTGGGGATTACTCGATCCATGTTAGCTTGTCCGAGAGTTTGTTGGGTTTGGATTCCTTCATACACCGTTTTTAGACATCGATCCGAAGTGACCCGTACCCCCATGAGGCCGGACGGCTTCGGTGTTCTCTTCCTGCTTCGTTTCGGAAGTGTCGGCACTTTCCAATCCGCAGGTTGACGCGATGGAACTCATCGCCATCGGAAAAATTTGTCGCCGCATCGGAGTCGCACTCGCGGGTGAAACCGATCGCGATCGCGCGGCATTTGGGATCAGGGCATGATTCGATATCAAGTCGCAATTGACAGGGGTGGGGTGGGAGGCGATCGCATCCCGGAAATGTCACGACCGGACCGTCTGCCGTTGCCCGGATCTCAGTCTAACAAACCCATGTCAAATTGGATGAGCCGGGGGCGAGATGAATTGATCCGATCGGTTCATCTGATCAAGTTGGTCAGATGGGTCGGACAGTTTTGAGCGACAAACCGGGCGATCGCACCGGTTCTGGTCTCCTCCCGGGGGAACCTCGGAACTCGAAAGACTCGAAACTCCCGACTCTCAAATGGGCTCTGGGAATGCCGGCTGAAATTTTCGAGACGTGAGGAGTGCCGTTCGGAGTCCGCCCGACGAACCCGAAAAACTGAAACCGGCTTGAGGAGGAGAACTTCCCTCGCGACTCGCGGGAAATTGTCCCCGATGGGTGCGAGAATTTCGGTTCTCCGGCCTGTCATCCTTTTCTGTTAAGGTAGCTCAGATCTCAAAATTTGGAAGCCCGTCAAACATTAAATCAAGTTAAGTTTTTGACGTCACACCGTCCGACAATAGATGGTCGGGAGATTGATTGATTGATCATTTTTGCCGTCCGCCCCGACTGCGAAGTTGGGGGTTCACCCAGTCGTCTATCCCCTCTCCGAGCAGCGACAGCCCGATCACCATCGAGGTGAGGGCCAGCCCGGGAAACAGCGGACTCCACCAAATCCCCGTCGGCAGGGCCTCCAGGGCCAGCCGCAGGTCGTGGCCCCATTCGGGGGTTTCCGGGGGGAGCCCCAAGCCCAAAAATCCCAACCCCCCCAAAATCAGCACGGCGTCGGCCGCATTCAGCGTCAGTAGCACCGGGACGCTGCGGATCACGTTCAAGAACAGGTAGCGGGAGAGAACCGTCCAGGTGTCGGCCCCCATCGCCTGAGCCGCCTCCACGAACAATTCCGTTTTGACGCTAACGGTGTGGTTGCGGACCACCCGATAATATTGGGGGATGTAGGCGATACTCAGGGCGATCGCGGCGTTGAACACCCCCCGCCCCACCACGAAGGCCAACGTGATCGACAGCAGCAGCCCGGGGAGGGTGTAGATCGTATCCATCAAAAACAGTAGCACCCGGTCCGCCTTCCCCCCCAGATACCCGCTCACCAGACCCAGGGGGACGCCGGTCGCCAGACTCAACACCGTCGCCAGCAGCACCACTTTCCAGGCGACCTGGGTGCCGAATAGAGTGCGGGAAAAGATGTCGTAGCCCTGGCGATCGGTCCCGAACCAGTGTTGCGGAGCCGGTGGCGAGTGGACGGGGTTGGCGAGAAATTCCGTCGGACTCTGGATCCAGCCCCAGGCCAGAAACAGGGGAGAAAAAAGGGCGATCGCGACAAAAATCACGGTGATCAGCGCTCCGACCGCCATCATCCACGCCGAGACGCCCATCCGACCGGATCGCGTCCAAAATCGAGAAAATCGGGATTTAGTCGAAGTCATGGTTTGGGAAAAATCGGGAATCGGGAGCCAGGTTCGAGCTTTGCGACTCTTTCACAGGTTACTCTGGATCGCGTCCCGATACTGACTTTTTTGCTTCACCCCCTTCAATTCTCGGACCAGATCCTTATTTTTAAATAACTGGACCGTCGGAGTCCCCACCACCCCCGCATTCTGGGCGATGTCGGGATCTTGTTCGATGTCGATCTCGACGGAGTGGATTTTGCCCTCGAATTCGTCGATCACCTTGTCCAAAATCGGTTTCAGGACTTGACAGGGGCCGCAGGTGGGCGAAACGTACTTCACCAAAATCAGGCGATCGCTCTCGTGGTAGAGTTTCCGCAGCGCATAAGAACCCCGGTGTCTCGTCAGGTCGCGATCGTAAGTTTCCTCCGTATCGGCCGCCTCCGCCTGTTGGGGCGCTTCTGTTGCCGTTTTCGGCGGTTCCGCCTGCTTGAATTCCCGAGCCAGCCCGGAGGCCGACAGCCACCGCTCCGCCAGCATCGCCCCCATGCAGCCGCTCCCCGCCGCCGTCACCGCCTGACGAAACTCCCGGTCCTGGACGTCTCCCACGGCGTAGACCCCCTCCACGCTGGTTTCCACGCCACCGTGGCGGGTGACAATGTAACCCACCTCGTCGAGCTCCAAGTGCCCCTCAAAAATCCCGGTGTTGGGGGTGTGGCCGATCGCGTAAAATAACCCCCCCACGGACAACTCCTCCTCCTCCCCGGTGCGGTTATTTTTGATGCGGACTCCCTCCATTTTCATTGTGCTGTTTCCGAAGACATCGATCGCCTCGGTATTCCAGTGGACGGTAATTTTCGGGTTCTCGAACACCCGCTGCTGCATGGCCTTGCTGGCCCGGAGTTCGTCCCGGCGCACCAACAAATGCACGCGGCTGCCGTATTTGGTCAGATAAACCGCCTCTTCGGCCGCGGAGTCTCCCCCTCCCACCACCGCCAGTTCCACCCCCTTGAACAACGGACTGGCGCCGTCGCAGATGGCGCAGGCGGAGATCCCCCGGCTCCAAAATTGCTCTTCGCAGGGCAGGTTCAACCGTTTAGCCGTGGCCCCGGTGGCGATGATGATGCTGTGGGTTTGCAATTCCCGCTCCTCGGAGCGGACGGTGAAGGGCCGGCGGGAGAGATCGACGGCGACGACATCCTCGGCGATCAATTCGGCCCCCCACCGAGCCGCCTGGGCCTTCATCCGCTCCATCAATTGGGGGCCGGTGATGCCGTCGGGAAAGCCGGGAAAATTCTCGACTTCGGTGGTGGTCATCAACTGTCCGCCCGGAACCCCCCCCATCTGATATCCTTCAAAAACGACGGGTTTCAAATTGGCTCGCCCCGCGTAGATGGCGGCGGTGTACCCGGCTGGACCGGAACCGATTATGATTAGATTTTCAACGTTGGCATCCGTCATCGAATCTCAAATTTAAAATGATTTGACTGAAAAAATTATACCGCCAGAAACCCGGTCGCTTCAAATTGATGGGCATCCGAGAAATCGGGTTTCTGACCCTTCGGGGATGCCGGATAAACCGGGTTTTTGCCAACATTTTTAATTCCCCAAAGCTGTTTTTATGGCAAGGTGATTCCGGTCCGCCATTCCGATCCGGGGGGCGATCACTCAGACCTCAGAATTCCCGTAGCGGGGATATCTCCGCAGGTCTTCGGGCGTCGCCGGCTCCAAAATCACCGCCTGTCCGCCAGACGGCGCCAGATTCGCTTTCAGGAGATCTTCCCCCGCCATCAAATAGCGGTTAATTTGATAGGCTTGGGGGTTGTTTTGATAGTCCGATTCTTCGCCGTCTTCAAAGACGTGGGCGACGTAGGTGCGCCCCGCCTCCAGGAAATCCAGGGGGATCTCCAGCGTGCGGGCTTCGGCGTCGGTGGCGCTGCCCAAATACCAGCTTTCCCCCCGGCGGCGGGCGATCGTGATGTAGTCCGCGATCGCGCCGTTGATCACCCGCGTCTCGTCCCAATCTGTCGGCACCCGCTCCACAAACTCGAAGGCCGGGTGTCCCTCGTAATTCTCCGGCAAATCCGCGGCCATCTGCACCGGGCTGTAGAGGATCACCAGATTGGCGAGTTGCTTGGCCAGGGTCGTCTGCACCCGGCTCTCCGGCCGGTACTCCGGATCAACGAGGTCGAAAATTCCCGGCGTGTAGTCCAGGGGTCCGGCCAGCATCCGCGTGAAGGGCAAAATTAGCGTATGTTCCGGCGGGTTGTCCGGGAATTCTTTGGAGGCGTTCCACTCCATGCCCCGCACCCCCTCCCGGGTCATCATATTCGGCCAGGTGCGCTCGATGCCCGTCCCTTTGATGGGTTCGTGGGCGTTGACGGCGATTCGGTGCCGCGCCGCCAACTTCACCACCTCCCGGTAGTGGTTGACCATAAACTGGCCGTGGTGGTGCTGCCCCTCCGGGCGGATGGCGCCGGCGTAGCCGGTTTTCACCGCCGGAACGCCGAGGTCGCCGTACAGTTGGAAGGCTTCCTGCATTTGCCGTTCGTAGCTGACGACATCGCCGCCCGTCTCGTGGTGGCCCATCAGCGCCACCCCTCTGGAGCGCCCGTATTCCACCACCGCCTCCAGGTCGAAGTCGGGGTAGGGTTCGGTAAAGTCGAAGGCGTCCTTTTCCCCCCAGCTTTCCCACCCGGTATTCCAACCTTCCACCAGGACGGCATCGATGCCGTGTTCGGCGGCGAAGTCCATGTATCGTTGGGCGCGATCGGTCGTGGCGCCGTGGTTTTCACCGGCGGCCCAGGAAAATTTGCCCAGGTGCATCCCCCACCAGATGCCGATATATTTAATCGGCTCGATCCAGGAGGTGTCCTCGATGCGGGAGGGTTCGTTGAGGTTGAGCATCAGGTGGGATTCGATCAGGTCGCCGGGGGTGTCGGCGATTTGCACCATCCGCCAGGGGGAAACGTGGGGGGTGGAGGCCTTCACCTTCACGCCGTCCGGCCAGGGGACGAGGTGGCTTTTGAAGGTCCCGGGCCGATCGCTCTGGGCTTTGAGGGTCATGCCGGCGTAGTCGGTGAGGGCGGCTTCGTGGACGCTGAGATAGCGGGATTGATCGGGACTCTCCATCGTGATGGGGGTGTTGACGGCGTGGGGTTCGGTGTATTCGGCGAATTTCAGATCTTCCCAGGCTGTCGCCTTTCGGTCGAAGTCCCGGCCGGCTATTTCGCTGATGGGGGTGTTGCGGTAGGTGCGCTCGTAGCTGTCGAAGTTGGCGGGAATCCACCAGGAATTGTAATCCTCGGCGAAGCGGAAATAGGTTTCTTCCGAGGTGAGGTCGAAGTCTCCCAGGTTCGGCTGTTCCGGCAGGCGGTAGCGGAAGGCGATGCCGTCGTCGTAGGCGCGGAACAGCAAATCCAAGCGGCGGTTGGGGGGGGCGGTTTCTTCGAGGGAGACGACCAATTCTTGATAATTGTTGCGGATGGTGGAGTCGGTGCCCCAGACGGGGTTCCAAGTGCGATCGACGGCGTTCAGTTCGGTGTCGGTCACTCTCAAATCGTCCGTCAGGGGTTCGGCATTTTGAAATTTCAACCCCAGGGGGGAGGGTTCGATGACGGTTTCTCCGGCGGCGATGACGCTGTAGTGAGGTCGTCCCTCCCGCAGTTCGACATCGATCCGGATATCCCCGTCCGGGGAGGTGACTTGCAAGTTGCGGGAACTGCAAGCGATGACCAGCAAAGCGGTCAGGACGGTACTCAGACAAAATTGAAATCGCTTTCGACGGCGGGACATAGATTGAAAACAGGCGGATTGCGGTCGATCTCACCGTAGACCGATCGCGATCGCCGGGTCGTCCGACGAAAGGCGCAGATCGGGATTCGATCTCACGTAAAATCTCCGATACGTTTGGAAGCTCTGTCTCTTTAGAGCAGGGAGGAAAAACGAACGGCGACTTGAGTCG
>NZ_JAYFER010000462.1:0-4341 GCF_055795065.1 Lyngbya sp. CCY1209 | reverse complement strand
AAAGAGGCAACCCTATAAGGTTGCCCCCACGGAAAAGAGGCTTCTGAATCGGATTGGAGATTCCCTGGAATTCGGGCGACCGACTCCCTAATTCCTGTCCCTCCGCTCCCTCCGCTTCTAAATTGGAGGGGATTGCAATTGGGGGATCAGGGGTTGTGTGGAATCGATCGCAATTCCGGGACAGGGGAGGCGATCGCGTCTAAAATCCTCGCCAGCCGGCCACAGCAGCCAGCGGCTTCGGGGGGGGAGGGTTGCCAAAGTTTCGGGGTTCTGGGTGATCCAAATCAGGGGCAAATTCGGCGGATCGGCGATCGCCTGGGTTTCTCCCGCCGCCACCCCCGCCAGCACCCCGAGAACCGTCCAATTTCCCCGGACGAGTCCCGTTTTTGCCGTCCACAACTGCACCTGATACTGGGCGCGGGAGGCGTAAAAATACAGGGACGCGGCCACGGACACCGCCGTTTCAAAGTCCGCTTCGTCCCAGGAAAAGCTGCTGTCGAGACAGATGGCGATATCCTGTCCCTGGATCGCCACCTCCAATTCTCGCACCCGCAACTCCCCGTAGCGGGCGCTCGATCGCCAGTGGATCAGCCGGGTGGGGTCGCCGTAGCGGTAGGGGCGCAGGGTGCGGGTCATGCCCTCCGTAGCCAGGTGCAGGCGATCGCGCTCGTAAATTTGGGGTCCGGAGTCGTCCCCCACCGCGTCGAGGAGGGGGCAACTCGCCAGGGGGAGAACCGTAGGATAAACGATCGCCGTCGCCTGTAAGTCGCGATCGCGGGAACACCAGAACAAACCCAGCGGCGCGGCCGTCCGCAGCCGCACCCCCGGCCAGTGGTAGATCCCCCGTCGTCGGGTGGGTAAAGAATAGCTCCAGCGGTAGGTTTCCCCCGGCGCGATCGCCTCGATCGCCCGTTTCGCCTCCCCCAATGCCGGTGGCAGGCGATCGACCACTTGCAGGAGGGTGCGGGGTTGGCGGGAGGGGTTGTCGATGTCCACCTCCACCGTCAGGGGGTCGCCCACGCTCACCGGGGCGATGGGGTGGCGGCGGACCTTCAGGGGGACCAGCGATCGGGCCGGGAGGATCGCCGCGGCCAGCAGCACCGCCAACCCCATGCCGCTGATCACATACAGCCACCCCGCCATCGTGTTAGTTGCCGCCCCGAAGAAAAACAGGGTCAAAAACCCCAGCAGCCCCCCCGCGTAAGCCGGCGTCACCCAGCGGGTTTCCAGCCAATTGGTCATTTTTCGAGCCCATCCCCGTAGCATTTTGTCGATTCTCCCGATATGGCATTTCTCAAGCTCTCGAAGTACGGTTGAGAGGTTGAAGTCCCCCTTGTTAAGGGGGATTTAGGGGGATCGCCCGGATTTCATCGGATCGAAAACCGCCACAGTCACTTTTTCTTAACCCAATATCCGCCAACCCGCGATCGCCGCACCCGTTGAAATTTGATAAATTTGATTGCAAAACTTTTTAAAAGTCTACACCCAATTCTCGAATTTCCTATAATTCAAGGCAGATCAGCCAGACCCGAGCAACAGAGGAAAATTCAGATCATGAGTCATTCTGCTCAGTCTCCGTCTCCCGACCACCTGCCCCCACGGCCGCCCGCCCCGCGACAACCGAAAGAGCGCCAAGTCGCCCAACGCTCCGCCAGTAAGGCGATCGGAAATTCGATCAAAGACATGGTGAAGGACGCCTTCCAGAAAAAAGCCTCCGACATCCATATCCGGGTCGGACACACCACCCGATATCGAATCCAGGGCGAAATGGTGCGGATCAAGGATCAAATCAAGGTGACTCCTGAGCTTTTCGAGCACTACCTCCAGGAGATCCTGACGCCCTACCAGCGACAACAATTTGAAGAAAACAAAGAACTCGACACCGCCATTTTTTACCCCGGCTTGGTGCGGTGCCGGGTCAACTGTTTTGAATCCCTGACCGGCGGCGCGATGGTGCTGCGACTCATCGGCCTGAAAATTCCCAGCATCGAGGAATTGAGACTGCCGGAAGTGCTCAAGAAAATTATCAGCTATCCCCAGGGTTTGATTTTGGTGACCGGACCGACGGGTTCCGGTAAATCCACCACCCTCGCCGCCATGCTCCGCCACCTCAACGAAACGGCCCGGAAGCACGTCGTCACCATCGAAGACCCCATCGAATTCGTCCACGCCTCCCGCCAGTGCCTGATCTCCCAGCGGGAAGTGGGACTGCACACCCTGGAATTTCACCACGCCCTGCGGGCCGTGTTGCGGGAAGATCCTGACGTCATCCTGATCGGGGAAATGCGCGATCGCATCACCGTCAATACCGCCCTCCAAGCCGCCCAGACCGGCCACCTCGTCCTCGGAACCCTCCACACCCGCAACGCCCTCAACTCCGTCAACCGCCTGCTGAACCTCTACAGCGTGGACGAACAAGCCACCGTGCGGATTCAAATCTGCGATTCCCTCGTCGCCGTCGTCGCCCAACTCCTCGTCCCCACCGTCGATAACAAGCGCACCGCCGTCCACGATATCCTGATCAACACCCCCGCCATGCACGACTACCTACTCAAAGGGGACGAAGAAAGCGCCATCCTCCTGATGGAAAATGACACCTACGAAGGGATGCAACTCATCAACCGGGCTATTTACGAGCAAGTGACCGCCGGACGGATTACGATGGAGGAAGCCGAAAAAGCCTCCCCCGATGCCGCCGAGCTCGATCGCCTCTTCCGGATGGCCGGGATCGATGGCTCCGGGGCCGTGCGGGAATTCAAACCGGGCAAAACCTTGTTCTAAAGTTCCGGTTTTCCCGTCCGCTTTCTCGAAATCTAATCCTCCGAGAACAAACGTCTCCAGCTCATTCCGGCCGGAGCCGCACACTTACCCCAGGTGAGGTGTGGGAGGAAGGGAAGGTGGGATGATTAAATAGCACCGGCAACTCCCCGTGATAAAATCGACTTCAACAGTGGGGTCGGACATCGCCTCACTCTCAAACGCGAAACCCAAACCCAGACCGTTTGGGCCCACCAGCCGGCGTTGTACCCGCCCGGTCAATGCCGGGAGTCTGTCACAAACTTCTACCAGCGTCCTATCGTGATAGCTATTTATCCGGGGAGTTTTGATCCCGTTACGCTCGGTCATGTCGATATCATTGAGCGGGGCTGTTATCTGTTTGACCGGGTGATTGTCGCGGTCCTACGAAACCCCAACAAAATGCCTCTGTTTACCGTAGAGGAGCGCCTGAGCCAAATTCGCCAATCGACCTCCCATTTAAATAATGTCGAGGTCGCCGGTTTTGAGGGTTTGACGGTAGACTATGCAAAATTGCGAAATGCCCAAGTGCTGCTGCGGGGGCTACGGGTTCTTTCCGATTTTGAAATGGAATTGCAGATGGCTCACACCAACAAGACGCTCTCTGATACAATCGAGACAGTTTTCTTGGCAACCTCGAACGAATATAGCTTTTTATCGAGCAGTGTCGTCAAAGAGATCGCCAAGTTTGGTGGTTCCGTCGATCATCTTGTTCCCGAACACGTCGCCATAGATATCCATAGATGCTACGCCAGGAATCAACCCCCCGAATCGAAACCAACCCAAACGGACTCGTCGCAGAAGGTGAACCCACCCCGACGGGATCGCCCGGAATAGACATTCAGCGGGAACTCAACCGACTCGAAGAAATGATTCTCGACAGTCCCCGCGTTCCCCTGACCCGGCGTACCCTGGTGGACGAAGAACAGTTGCTCGACCAGCTCGATCTGATCCGTTTGAATCTTCCGAGCGCCTTTCAGGAGGCGGATATTATCGTTCGCCACAAAGATGAAATTCTCCAAGAAGCGGAAGAGTACGCCCAGGAGATTTTGGAAGGGGCGGAGCATCGGGCCACCCACATTTTGAACGAAATGGGTATCGTCCAGCAGGCCCAGGAAGAGGCCGATCGCCTCAGACAGCAGGTGCAGATGGAGTGCGAAGCCCTGCAACAGCAAACCCTGGCCGAGATCGAACAAATTCGCTACCAGGCGCAACAGGAACTCGACGAAATGCGAAGTCGGATTCTGTCCGAGTGCAGCGACATCCAGGCGGGGGCCGACGAGTACGCCGATCACGTCCTGGGCAACATCGAACAGCAACTCGGCGACATGATGCGGGTCATCCACAACGGCCGCCAGCAGTTGCGAGGGAACGAGTCCCAGCAGCCCCCGTTGCATTGAGGCAGGGGGGCACAGGAGGCGACCGGAGGCGACCGGAGGCGACCGGAGGCAAATTTATAGTCAGATCCGTACAAATTCCCCAATCATCTTTAGATGATTTGAGCTATTAGCTTGGGAATTGATTCCCAAGCGGTCTGGATGTCTC
>NZ_JAYFER010000461.1:0-3389 GCF_055795065.1 Lyngbya sp. CCY1209 | reverse complement strand
CATTGACTATGCCTTTAAGAGTTCAGTTTTGGACGGCTTAAGAATCCCCGCGTCTTTAGACCGGGGAGAAGTCAAAATCCATCTAAATCACCGTTACTGTTTCTCCGTTTTTTGACGGTCAGGGTCTACAGTGGGGGGATCAATTCTCCCCCCTGTATCGATGTTCATATAAAAATCTGATCCCACAACTCGACCTCTTTCTATCAAAAGAGGAAGCATAAAAATGGAAACCCAAAAACAGACTCCGGCCAACGTGCCACCCGTAAAGTCCGAAACGGCGATCGCACCCCCACCCATCACCCGTTGTTGGGCTTTAGCCCCCTCCTTTCCCCGGCAGCGGCACCCAGTAGCCCCCTTTTAAACTTTAGAAACAGCACGGCAGTCTGGCTTTACAGAAAGGGTTGTAGCCCTCTGTCTACCCCGGCGAATCGCAAATTTTTCCCGCGATTCGCCCACCTTTGATCGTGCCCATATTGACGTTATAAAGCTTTACAAAAAACGTCAAAAAAGTCTTGACATCGTGAAAATCAAAAGCTAGATTAGCTGACAACACCCCGAGATTTTGATCGTCAGTTTCGAGGTCGCCTGGACAGATAATATCTCCTTTTTTTAAGTCAAGATTTTTCCGAAGTCAATAATTCGATTCGAGGAAAAACTATATGATATTGGCTCCAACAGAACTACCTTTGAGATCGACCCCGTTTGTTCGCCGAAAATTTTCGAGCAGTTGGTCACAGCAACGACCGATAAAAAAAATGAAAATTTATCGATATCGATAATATCTAAAATGACAATCCCCGGACTCTCAGAATTACAAAACCGCACCCGGGGCGCCTCCGAAATCACCGTCGCCGTCCTCGACGGCCCCGTTGACCGCGCCCACCCCTGTTTCCAAGGCGCCGACCTCACCGCCCTGCCCACCCTCGTCCCCGACGTCGCCAGCAAGGACGGCAGTATGTCCGGCCACGGCACCCACGTCGCCAGCATCATTTTCGGGCAACCCGACAGCGACATTCCCGGCATCGCCCCCCAGTGTCGCGGGCTCATCGTCCCCGTCTTTGCCGACGACCGCTGTAGTGCCACCCAACTCGACCTCGCCCGGGGCATCGAGCAGGCGGCCAACGCCGGCGCCCAGGTCATCAACCTCAGCGGCGGCCAACTCAGCGACTTCGGGGAAGCCGAGGGCTGGCTGGAAAACGCCGTCCGCCTCTGCCAGGAGCGGAACATCCTGCTAGTGGCTGCCGCGGGTAACGACGGGTGCGAGTGCCTGCACGTCCCCGCCGCCCTCCCCGCCGTCCTGGCTGTGGGCGCGATGGACGCTCGCGGGCAACCCTTGGATTTCAGCAATTGGGGGTCCAAGTACCAAACCCAGGGCATTCTCGCCCCCGGGGAGCAAATCTTGGGAGCCACACCCGGCGGCGGGACGGAACGGCTCAACGGCACCAGCTTCGCGGCCCCCATCGTTTCCGGCATCGCCGCCCTGCTGTTGAGCCTGCAACTGGACCGGGGCGAAACCCCCGACCCCGCCCGGGTGCGCCAACTCCTGTTGCAGAGCGCCCTGCCCTGCGACGCCGCCCTGCCTGCCGATACCCAGCGATGTCTGGCAGGCCGACTCAATATCGCTGGAGCCCTAACCTTACTGACTGGAGGAAATATGTCCGAAGAACAAGAAGCCGTCACCCCCGCAGGCGTCGAACCATCCGGCAACTGCGGCTGCGGCGGGGGTTTATCCACCCCCGAAGCCACCCCCGCCCAGGAGGAGCCCCAAGCTGCGGCCACCCCCAGCAACACCGTCCAATCGTTCACCCCTACTCAATCAACCTCCATGACCTCTAGCAACGCCGTCACTCCCAGCCAAGCCCCCAGCGAACTCGCATCCAGCCAACTGGTTTATGCTTTGGGAACTTTGGGCTACGACTTCGGCTCCGAAGCCCGCCGCGATACCTTCAAGCAACTGATGCCGCCCTTTGAACTCGGCGAGGGCGTGATGGTGCCGGCCAACCCCTACGATGCCCGCCAGATGGTGGACTACCTGGCCAGCGATATTTCTGAAGCCCGGTCTTTGATTTGGACGCTCAATATTGAATTGACCCCGGTTTATGCCATCGACCCCAAGGGTCCCTTTGCCCGGGAAACCTACCTGGCCCTGCAAGAACTCCTGGCCGGCCAAATTCAGCCGGAAAGCGACGACGATTATATCGAGCGCGTCAGCATCCCCGGCGTCTTGACCGGGCGCACGGTCAAACTGTTCTCCGGGCAGGTGATTCCCGTCATCGAACCCCAGAGCACCCGCGGCGTCTACGGTTGGAAGGTCAATAACCTGGTCAACGCGGCCTTCGAGGAAGTGCAATCCGCCGAGGGCGATACCGACCAAGAGGCGATGCGCCGCACTTTGGGCAGTTTCCTCAACCGGGTGTACTACGACCTCCGCAATTTGGGCACCACTTCCCAAGACCGCGCCCTCAACTTTGCGGTGACGAACGCCTTCCAAGCCGCCTCCACCTTCAGTCAAGCGGTAGCCCAGGGCATGGAACTCGACAGCATCACGGTGGAGAAAAGCCCGTTCTGTCGGATGGACAGCGACTGTTGGGATGTGAAGCTGAAGTTCTTCGACCCGGAGAACAGCCGTCGGGCCAAGAAAATCTTCCGCTTCACCATCGATGTCAGCGATTTGATTCCGGTGACGTTGGGCGAAGTGAAGAGCTGGTCGTCGCCTTACTAGGAGACGGGGAGACGGGGAGATGGGGAGATGGGGAGATTTTTCGGAATGAACAAGGGGCTCCATCCCCTTGTTTGAACCGCCCCTCCCTTGCCCTCCCCCCGTCTCCGACGACAATTTTTAACCGAGAATGAAACAGCCCTGCTAGGAGAGGGGGAGATGGAGAGGCGGAAGGCTAAGACTCATGAAGATTTGAACGTTTATCAAATTGCTTTTGAGGTAGCGATGAAGCTCTTTGAATTATCTAAGCGATTCCCTGTAGAAGAGCGATATGCCTTGACAGACCAGATTCGCAGGTCATCTCGTTCTGTCTGTGCCAACCTAGCGGAAGCCTGGAGAAAACGACGCTATCGGGCAGCGTTTATCGCCAAACTTAGTGATGCTGAAGCAGAAGCTGCTGAAACTCAAGTTTGGTTAAAGTTTGCGGTCAAATGTGGCTATCTAGATGCGACTATCGCTCAGGAGCTTTACCAGAATTATAACCAGATTCTTGGTAGCTTAGTCAAAATCATCAATGCCCCCGACAACTGGCTTCTCTAACTCCCCGTCCCCCCATCTCCCCATCTCCCCCTCTCCCCCTCCCCAAAACCGAATTTTCGTGCCGCGCCCACCGCTACGGGACAGCACAAGCAGGCTTCTTGACAACAAGAAGGGACTGACCGCCCCAAGC
>NZ_JAYFER010000460.1:0-19930 GCF_055795065.1 Lyngbya sp. CCY1209 | reverse complement strand
AAGATAGCGATCGCACTCTGTGTCCTGGAGTGTCTGGTGTGGTGAAATCTTTAGGGCTGAGGGGGTATCTATCGGGCGGCACAGTTTCCCATGATGCAATCATAGGTCAAGTCGAGGCATTGGTCAAGGGAAGTTATGGGAAATTTGGGAAACATTTCAACCGGATTCCATCAGTCGGGGTCGGAGTCCGAAATGGCGAAATTGCAGATAATCTCGGAGGATGCGATCATGATCGAAACACAAATTCTTCGGGATTCGCCACGGTTCAAAGATGTCGAGGGTTTTGGCGTCGTCGGCGGCTTTGGGTTCCCCGGTGGCGGTGGCGAGAAAGACGACGGACAGGGTGTGCTGGCGGGGGTCGCGGTTCGGGTCGGAGTAGACGTAAAACTGTTCCACCAGGGTCACGTCCAGCCCGATTTCTTCTTTGGCTTCCCGCCCGGCGGCGGTTTCCACCGATTCGCCGTAATCGACAAATCCGCCGGGAATTGCCCAGCCGTGGGGGGGATTTTTGCGTTCGATCAGAATAATCGGTCGGGCGGGGCGATCGATGAGTTCGATAATAATATCTACGGTGGGTGTCGGGTTACGATAGGCCATGTTTGAATCGGGCGGTGGTGGTGGTGGGTCAGAGTGGGAGTTCGGTTTCGGCGATCGCTTTTTGCCGATGCCGATCGCTTCCGCATCTTGTTCAATTTAACCGATACTTTATATATGGGAACTGGCGGGAGAGTTGGGATTCGATCGAATTCCCGGGTTGACTGCGAGTCGGACTTGGACTTCTAGCGAATGGTCGATGTTTGACTGGCGATATAGCAATCAGAAATAATGAGTGAAAACTTGGGTCTGGTAAAAGCCTCCAGAATTGGGGATTTGATGGCGTGACTCTTTACAAATGGCTTCCGATCGCCCTATATATGTCGGCACATTTTCCCATGCTTTAATAATCGGTCAAGTCGGGGCATTTGTCAAGGGAAGTTATGGGAAATTTCGGCAACATTTCAACCGGACAAATCCCCGATTCTTTCTCCGTGTCCTGGAGTGCCTCTGTGGTGAAGTTCTTACAGCCGACGGGGTGTATATATGTCGGCACATTCTCCCATGATTTAAGAATAGGTCAAGTGGGGAGATTTGTCAATGGGAAATCGCGAAAATTTAGGGCGATTTTGCGATCGCAACCGTCCCAAATACACAAAAATACTATTTTGTCAAGTCCCCTCCCCGGGGACTCAGAAAATTGGTGCGTCGGGGTTTTTCGATTTTTCGGAAAAATCAGAATTTTTTACGAAAGAATGGGGGTTTGAGCCTCTATTTTGGCGAGTAGACACAATAACCCCTTGGGTGTCGTTTCCCCAAGTGTACCAGAACCCCCATTCTGCCGTCAAGTATTTGAGAGCCATTTTCAATTAATTTTTTATTATTTTCTGGAAAAATTTTACAAACCAAAACGATTTCCAGGAAATGATAAGTCCAGCTTAACTCGATGACATCGGAGTCGCTTTGAGGATTTTGGGGATGCGGGTGAGGATGCGTTGGGAAATCTCTTCGGGGGTATCATCATTTTCGATAGTAAAAGACAGGTCAGCTTGGGCGTAGCGTGATCGCCGTTGTTCGAGGATGTCCTTGAGGCGTCCGAGGGGGTCGGGATGTTGGAGGAGGGGGCGGCTGGTATCCCCCTGAAGGCGGTCGAAGAGGCGATCGGGGGGGACATCCAACCAGATAACGATGCCGTGCCGCAAGTAACTCCAATTCATCTGTTCGATAACAATACCCCCACCCGTCGCCACCACCAGACGCCGATAAGAACAGAGTTCGCCGAGGACTTGAGATTCCCAGGTCCGAAACCCCGCCTCCCCGTCAGTCTCGAAAATTTCGGGAATCGATCGCCCCGTCACCCGGCCGATGAGATCGTCGGTATCGAAGAAGCGGTAGCCCAACTCCCGGGCCAAAACCTTTCCGACGGTGGACTTTCCCGCCCCCATCATGCCGACCAGATAGATATTAATGCCTTGTAACTGCTGTTCTAGGGTCATTTGTCTAAAAAATTGAGAGAGTCGGGAGTCAGGAATGGGGGAACTCAAAAATCTGCGAAATCTGCGAAATCTGCGGATGTTTTCCCCACGCTAATTCTGCCGTGGCGGGGTTTCCCCCTGCAAATCATCATCCTCGAAATCCCCATCTTCCTTGTCAGATTGAATCTGCGTCGGCTGGGAACCCGGGGGAGTAATGAGGCGATAATCGGCATCAAAAACCGATTCGGGTCGTCCGACCCCCGACTCCTCCGAATTGCGATAGCCAAAGGAATACACCGAACCGGACCAGGATTCCTTGTTGGGAACTTGCTGGGTTTCGTAATTGCTGGGGGCGGGTTCCGGTTTTTCCGGTGTGGTTTCGGTTTCGGTTTCGGTGCCCCACTCCCCGCCGCTGTGGTGTGGGTTGAAAGGTTCTTGAGAGGGATCCGTCCAACTTGCGGATGATCGCGGCGGGGTTTCGGATTCCGTGTCCCCCGTCTCCACCCAATTGCCGTCGTCCCATTGAGGACCCACTTGGCGGACTTCGGTTTCCCAATCGTCGGTATTTCCGACTTTCTCTTCAGACGGTGCGGGTTCCGGTGGCGGTGGCGGGGGGGAAGCCACCCACTCTTCAGAGTCGTCGGAGTTGTCCGATTCCCATTCAGACGCCGCGGCAACTCCGGAAGGTTCGAGGGGGGATTTGGGAGGGTTCGGCGGGGGAGAAGGTCGGTGGCGGGAGGTCGCCGGGGAAACCGGGTAGAAACTGGAAATGATGATAGCGGTAAAGGCGCCGGTGGCGATCGCGATCAGCATCCACAGGGACAGGGGCAGGGTCGGCAGTCGGGTGCCCAAAAAGATCAGGGGGACGGCCGGGGACAAATTTTGGACGGTCAATATCGACAACCCGCCCACCAGGACGAGAATGGCGATCGCTCGTGTTGAAGACATGAAATCCCCCTCCCGAAATCTCTGTTACCACTGACTCGGTTTCTATCTTGACAGACGATCGCCCATTATTGCAGTCCGCATCAATCTTCCTTCCACCGTCGCAGGGGCACGCAATCGATGCCGAACTGGTCTAAGGTACGGGCGACCACGAAATCCACCAAATCTTCGATGGTTTGGGGTTGGTGATACCAGGCGGGGATGGCGGGGACGACGCGGACTCCCGCTTCCGCCAGTATGGTCAGATTCCGCAAATGAATCAAACTCAAAGGCGTTTCCCGGGGCACGATCACCAATTTTCGACCTTCTTTCAATTGCACGTCCGCCGCCCGTTCCAATAAATCGGAACTGAGGCCGTGGGCGAGTTTGGCAACGGTGCTCATGCTGCAAGGAATGACGATCATACCCCGGGTGCGGAAGGAACCGCTGGCGATATTCGCCCCCACGTCCTGCCAGGGGTGGCAGCGGAGTTTGCCGCCGGTTTCCACCCCAGCTTGTTCCCGCCAGAAGAGTTCTTGGCGATCGCAATCGACGGGCATTTTGACATTTTGTTCGGACTGCCAGACCATGTAAGATGATTTGGAGGCGACCAATTCGATCGCGCGATCGGCTGCCAACAAATACTTCAAAATCCGCACGGCGTAAATCAATCCGGAGGCGCCGGACACGCCGACAATTAGGGGGTGATTCGGAGTCGTCATTCGGGAAATTTACCCTCCTGAACTTCCGCACAATATTGTTTCACGGCGTCGGTAATCGTTTGTTGGAGGTCGGCGTAAACTTTGGCAAAGGGCGGCTGCCACCCCGTCAATCCCAATAAGTCGGACGTCACCAAAACCTGTCCGTCGCAACCCGGACCGGCGCCGATGCCGATGGTGGGGACTTGCAATTTTTGGGTAATCTCCCCGGCGAGCTCGGCGGGGATGTGTTCCAAAACGATCGCGAAGGCGCCGGCGTCCTGAAGTGCGATCGCTTCCGAAAGAATCCGGGCGGCGGACTCTTCGGTTTTCCCCTGTTTGCGATAGCCGCCGAATTGGTGTACCGATTGCGGCGTCAGGCCGACGTGACCCATGACGGGAATGCCGATATTGACCAAAGCGCGGACCGTCTCGGCCATCTCGGGGGAGCCGCCCTCCAATTTTACCGCCTCGGCGCCGGTTTCTTTCAAAATTCGCCCCGCCGACCGGATCGCCTGCCGGGGGCTCTCCTGGTAGGTCAGGAAGGGCAAATCCACCACCAGCAGCGATCGCTTCACCCCCCGGCGGACGGCCTTGGCGTGGTGCAGCATTTCTTCGAGGGTGAGGGGGAGGGTGGTCTCGTACCCCAACCCGACCATCGCCAGGGAATCCCCCACGAGGATGACGTCAACCCCGGCTTGGTCCAGGAGTTGGGCGATCGCATATTCGTAGGCGGTCAGTACAGTAATGGGGCGCCGCTGCTGTTTCCAGCGGATCAGTTGTTGGGTGGTCACGGCCATAGCGGGTCACGGGTTGGGGGAGTCTCGCTTTATAGGGTAGCGATTTTCTGGAAATCTGGGAATCTGCCCGGGCCAGTCCGGTCGGGATGGCGGCGTGGGGTCTGTGTCATTCCGGAATTGCTGTTAAGCCAATTGTAGCCAATTGTAGGGTGCGTTCCCCGGGAGTTATTATCGGTTGAATCAATAGCGTAAAAATTGGGAACGCACCGAACCCGATTCAATTCTCACTAATCGAGTCGAATACCCAGACCGCTTGGGAATCAATTCCCTTTTCTTACAGCAAAATCCTATTCAGATGATTGCGGAGTCTGTGGAACCGCATCCGCCCCGGCGAAAATCGAACCGAAGCATTGAATCATATTAAAGAAGCGATCGCACTTCATCTTGAGGTATGCTGCGATCGGGGTTAACTCATTCTGCCAGATGCCGCATCCAATCCGATTAACCCCTCTGTGTCCTCTGTGCCTGGAGTGGTGAATTCAAACAAGAATAAAACTCTATCTCCAAGGGAGTCCACTTCAGTGGACTTTTGCTATTACCACCAAGGGGATGGAATCCCTTGTTTCAAGGCGGGTTCATCTTGAGGTATTATGCGATCGCGATCGCCAAGTATAATAATAGAGTCGAGTTGCTCCTGGCGGAGGGCGATCGCCGGGAAAGCGAAATTATTGACAACTCAAAATGGACGTTATAAAATTATTAGGAATCGGAATTTCCAGCCTTTTGTTAACCGCCTTACCCGGGGCGGCTGCGGAATCCCTGCGGTTTTCGGTGGGGACGGTGGAATTTTCCATCCCCGTGGAAGGCTTGGAAGCCTACGCGGAAGGCGAGAACCTGGGAGAATACGAACAACTCGCCGCCTACCTCCGCCTGCTGAGTCCCGAAAGACAGGAACGGGTGCGGGAAATCTTGCGATCGCGCTACGAGTACAGTTCTGCCGAAATCGAACAGTTTTTGAACTCCCCGATGGTGTCGGAATTTCTACTAAAAATCGGCGATATTTTACAAACGGAATCCCGCGAAAATGGCGCGGACGCCCTGCAAACCGCCATCGTCGAAGCGAGCGATCGCCCCGGCGGTTTTACCCTCGTGGATATCGTCCGGGAATTTCCGAGTCCGAGTCTTTATCTGGATATCGAACGGGCGATCGACGGGTTGGCAAAAGTCGCCGTTTTGGTGGATCAAACCCGCGCCGTCGTCGGTGCGATCGAAGAATTAGCCCTTCAGGAAGCCGCCGCCGAACCGGTTGTCGATTTTTTCCAATTGCCGGACTTGCGAGAAAAGGGGCCCAATTCGAGTTCCAAACAGACCTTTACCGTTTCCGTTCCCTTCCGCGATCGCAATTTTGAGGTCGATTTATACCTGCCCTCCACCCTCGAAACCGGAACCCAAAACGATATTCCCACCCTCATAATATCCCACGGTTTGGCATCCGATCGCGCCCGATTTGAACCCCTCGCCCGCCATCTGGCATCCTACGGTTTCGCCGTCGCCGTCCCCCAACATCCCGGCAGCGACTATCAACAATTGCAAGACTTGTTATCCGGACAAGCCTCCGACCTATTTGAACCGCAACAATTCCGCGATCGACCCGCCGATATTTCCCGCGTTTTAGACCATTTAGAAGAATTAAATCAGACCCAATTTTCCGGTCGCCTCAACCTGGAAAATGTCGGCATTTTGGGGCATTCCCTCGGCGGTTACACGGCCTTGGCGGTGGCCGGTGCCCCCATCAATTTCGACCAACTGGAGGCCGACTGCAACTTGGAAACATTGCCCGTCAACCCGTCCCTATTCCTGCAATGTCGCGCCCTGGAATTGCCCCGCACCGCCACCGAATTCGGCGATCCGAGGGTGGGGGCGATTCTCGCCATCAACCCCGTCAACAGCAGCATTTTGGGCGCATCCGGACTGGCAAAAATAGACACTCCCGTGATGGTCGTCGCCAGCAGCTTGGACCTGTTAGCCCCCGCCGTATTGGAACAGGTGAAATCCTTCACTTGGCTGACGAGTCGCGATCGCTATTTAGTCCTCAAAGAAAACGACCATCACTTCTTCGACGCGGGCGGATTCACATCCGAAGCGATACCGGAGTTCGGCAGTTTAATTCGCGCCAGTCAAGAAATTACAAATGCCTACGTCAATGCCCTGAGCGTGGCATTTTTTAAAGTTCATATTGCCGACGAATCCGAGTATCGATCCTACCTACAATCTGGGTATGCGATCGCCATCAGCAACCCCGCCTATCCACTCCATTTGGTGCGATCGCTCACATCTTCCGAGTTGTTGAAAGTGCTGCGATAATCCCGAATCATCCCGACTTGATATAGCACTACGGGAATCCGTTAAGACAGTTGTTAATTTTCACTACAGAGGCACTCCAGAACCGGGAGAGAGAATCTGTCCAAACCTAAATTCGTACTGCTATATCCAGTCAATGTGAAGATATTGAAATTGTATATTTCTCAATCTGAGGATGGACGATTCTGCACCTTTCCTTCCGGCGCCGTCACGTTCGCTTCAATTTCATCCAACGTTTTAATCACCAATCGCTTCGCCTCCAACTTCCACCCCAATTTTTGAATCGAAAATGCCGCGTAAAATCCGATCGCGGTCGCAATAAAATCCAAGGGTTGCCGTCCCGAAATTCCCAACAACAAACCCAACCCGCCGATGCCCCAAAACGGCAGGGCGACCATTTGCCGGTTCTCTTCCACCAGTTTTGCCAAAAAATTCTTCGGCATTTCCGCCGAAATTTCATCTCGAATTTGACGCTGTTGGGGATAGGGGACGGCAAATCCAAACTTGCGGCGGAGTTTCTCAATTTTGCGGGCTTCCGTACTGTACTCGATCAGTTCATCTTCCGCCATCATGATCAATTGCTCTTTCTGACTCATCGGGATGAAAACTCCAGAATTCTTGTCTCCATCTAACCATGAATCTGAGAACATTCAAAAGGGGGGGGAATCAATTTGATAGCAGTTGTCTGTCTGCTGCGATATAGTTCGATCCCCCCCAGCCCCCCTTTGAAAGGGGGGAGGAAGGGGGGAGATAAGGGGGGAGGCAGAGGATGCAACGCTAGAAATTAATCCGGGGACTTCAAGTCAACCGGTGTACCTCATTGACTTTAAAAGTGCCGTAGATTTTAGATTGGGATTCTCCTCCGCCACCGGCTTTTTGCTACCTTCCCAACCGCTGCCGCACCCGCGACACCAACAAATCCACCTCCGGCAACTTCATCTGAAGTGCCCACAACGCAAACACTCCCAAACCGACGAATCCGGGGATGCACAGTTCCAGCAGGACGACGAAAAATCCCTCCGTCCCCAACCATCTCTCCAACCCCAACCGGACGCCCCAGGCCACCAAACCGGCGACGACGCTACCCGACGCCAACCCCAAAAACGGCCCGCCCCATTCTCGCCAGGGCAACCCGTCCAGGCGACGGTCCAGCAACCACAGCATCATCACCATCGACACCAAATTTACCCCCACCGTCGCCAACACCAAACCGGGGGCACCGAAGGCGTTGACCAAAATATAGTCGAGTAGGGCATTGAGGAAGATGTTGAACAAACTGACCCGAAACGGCGTCTGGCCGTCGCCGAGTCCGTAAAATACCCGCACCAGCACGTCCCGCCCCAAATAGACAAACATCCCCGCCCCGTAGGCCATCAACACCGAAGCCACGAATTCGGACGCCGACAAATCGAAGGCGAAGCGTTCGTACACCACCCGCACCGAGGGCAACGCCAACGCCACCATCAACGTACTCAGGGGTAACATGGTGATAGCCGTCAGCGTCAACGCCTGACGGATGCGATCTTTCAATTCCGGCCAGTCCGCCGGTTCCCGCAAACGGGCGAAAATGGGCAGGAAGGGCACCAAAATCATGTTGGAGATGATGCCCAAGGGGGTCTGCACCATCAAGCCGGAATAGGCCATCGCGGCGGCGGCTTGGGGGATGTAGGAGGCGAAAAATAGGTCGGTGTAGACGTTGATTTGCAGCATCCCGGAGGAGAGGGTGGCCGGGACCATGACTTTCATGACATCGGAGACGCCGGGTTGTCTGAAGTTGAACCGCAGGCGCAATTTTCCTAACCCGGACCGCCACATCGCCGGAAGCTGCACCAACCATTGCAATACTGCCCCCGCCAGGGTTCCTCCGGCTAATACCAATCCCCCCAACAGGGCATAGTTGGGTTCGGTGATTTTTTCGCCCAAATAAATGGCTAAAATTGCCAAACTGCCGATCAATGTGACGCTAGAAAACAGGGGGCTGATGGAGGGCAGCCAGTACATATCGGCGGCGTTGAGGGTGCCGAAGCCGATGCCGATGAGTCCCGCGAATAGCGCCATCGGCGCCATAATTTTGAGTTGTTGGATGGCGATCGCGCGAATTTCCAGTCCTTCGGGGGTTTCGGTGAGTCCCGGCGCCACCATATCAATTAGGGGGGTGGCGAATACCACCAATGCTACCGTCACCACCAGCAACACGGCGCCGACCAGGGTGGTGATGGTTTCGACTAGCGCTTCGGCATCTTTGCGGTGTCGCTTGGCCAGGGCGCTGACGATCGCGCTATGAAAGGGTCCGTTGATGCCCCCAAGGAGGATCAGCAAAAAGCCCGGAATCACATAGGCGTAATTGTAGGCGTCGATCGCCGGTCCGACGCCGAAAGCCGCCGCCATCGCCTGCTGTCGCACCAAACCGAAGACTTTGCTTATTAACGTCGCCGCCGCCACGATGGTGGCAATTCCGACCAGGGAACGGCTGGTTTTCTGGGATTCTTCTGACACGGATTCTCGCTCAATCGGTCGTGGACAAGGGCAACCCTCAGTTTATATCAGAATTTCCCGGCTGTTGGGGGAAGCTCCAGGGGAGTAGGGAGTAGGGAGTAGGGAGTAGGGAGTAGGGAGTAGAGAATTTTTGACTTTTGACTTTTGACTTTCCCCACCCCCCGCCTGCGATAAAATAAAAAGTGTGGAAAGAGTCAGCGAAGGCAGTTGCGGATCCCTTATAGGGGTCTGAGGAAAGTCCGGGCTCCCGAAAGACCAGACTTGCTGGGTAACGCCCAGTGCGAGCGATCGTGAGGAAAGTGCCACAGAAACATACCGCCGAAGGGGCGATTTTCGCCCGCTGGTAAGGGTGCAAAGGTGCGGTAAGAGCGCACCAGCGATGTCGTGAGGCATCGGCTCGGTAAACCCCGGTCGGGAGCAAGGTCGAAGGGATGACGGTTGGTCTTTTACCGATTCCGCTTTTGGTGTACCGCTAGAGGTGTCTGGCAACAGGCATCCCAGATAGATAACTGCCATCCCGACTGCTTGCGGTTGGGACAACAGAACCCGGCTTATGTCTGGCTCTTTCCTCAATTGATAATTGATAATTGATAATTGATAATTGATAATTAAATCTTCTGCTGCCAAGTTTTTCAGACGGTTTGATCTCAATCGGGTACAGTGATGAACGAAGGTCGCTCCATCCCCGGCCCGTCCGGATTGTCAGTGGTGTCTGTCGAATGTTGAACTATGGTGAACCTCAGTTTTGCGCCGACCCGTTCGGATTTTTCCATTTCGATCGCCCCCTTGTGCCTGGAAACGGTTTATGCTTTGGCAGATAGTCCGGCGAATGGTGCGGTGGTGGTGATGAGCGGGATGGTGCGGAATCAGACCGACGGTAAATCGGTGAAGTCCCTGGAATATCAAGCCTATCAGCCGATGGCGTTGCGGGTGTTCGAGCAAATTGCCGAAGAGGTCCGCAACCGCTGGCCCGACGTGACCCGGGTGGTGATTCATCACCGGGTGGGACATTTGCAAATTGGCGAAATCAGCGTCCTCGTGGCGGTGGGTTGCCCCCACCGGGGGGAGGCGTTTGCGGCCTGTCAATATGCGATCGACACCCTCAAACATAATGCCCCGATTTGGAAAAAGGAGCATTGGGCCGACGGGTCGAGCAGTTGGGTAAGCATCGGCGCGTGCGAAGCGAATTGCTGAGGCGAGGCGGAGGAGGCAGAGGAGGCAGAGGAGGCAGAGGAGGCAGGGGAAGCAGATTTATGTCAGATCCGTACAAATTCCCCAATCATCTTTAGATGATTTTTGCTGTTAGCTTGGGAATTGATTCCCAAGCGGTGCAGATTTCCCACCCGTTCCTTCACTCCCTCCGCTCCCCCCGCTTCCCCCGCTCCCCCCGCTTTCATAAAAACCACCGGAACTTCCCGTTTACCGATCGCGTCAAACGGTTCAAGCCTGCCAGTTGAGTGAAGTTGAAACGATGAGTCAATCTGTACCCCTATCCTGGTCTGCACTTGAGGCAAGTGCCCCCCAAGTGCAATTACCCCCCGAAAAGCTGTCGAACTACGACTTGGTTCTGCGATGTCAGGAAGGGTTACATCCTGACCGTCTGGCTTTTACGGAACTGCTGCGACGGTACCAATCCCACGTCGATAAGGTTTTGTTTCACCTGGCGCCCGACTGGCAAGATCGGGCCGACCTCGCCCAAGAAATTTGGATTCGCGTTTACCGCAACATCAAACGACTGCAAGAACCGGCAAAATTCCGGGGCTGGCTGAGTCGGATCGCCACCAATTTATTCTACGACGAACTCCGCAAGCGCAAGCGGGTCAGACCGCCGTTATCTCTGGATGCGCCGCGCAGCATCGACGACGGGGAAATGGAGTGGGAATTGCCTGCCGATCGCCCGGGTCCGGATGAAGACCTGACGACCCGGGAATTTTACGATCGCCTCAAAGAAGCGATCGCGGACTTGCCGGAAGTGTTCCGCACCACCATCGTCCTGCGGGAAATTGAAGGTTTGCCCTACGAAGAAATTGCGGAAATGACAGGCGTTTCGCTGGGAACGGTAAAATCTCGCATCGCCAGGGCGCGGCAGCGGCTACAATCTCAACTGCAACCTTATCTGAGCGAATTGTAAGTTCGGTCGGGAAAATCAGAGCAAATTAATGGTAAAATATACTCGGGATCTTAACCAGATTGATTCCTTCGTGTTTTTCTCCCCAATATCACGGAGCCAGATTTGCCGATCCGTGCCAATTTTTCATCGCATTCTAGGGGGGCGTTACCATGCACTTTAATTCTGACGATCGCGATCGCAACCTCAACCCTCAACATCCGCTCGACCCGAAAGAATTCGAGCGACTCAGCGCTTACTTCGACGGCGAAGCGACACCCGAGGAACGCCGTCAAATCGAAGCCCGGTTGGACAGCGACCGCCAATTCAAAGCCACCTACCACGAACTGAGAAAACTGCGATCGCAATTGCAGGGGATGCCGATCCAGGCGACCGGGCCTCTGGAGGACATCGCCCGGGAAGTATTCCGACGCATTGATCGCCGGACGCATTTGATGTGGGCGGGGAGTGGCGGCGCGATCGCGGCCCTATTTTTGATGCTGGTATCCGGCCAGTTCCCCCGTCCCCTGATGGCGAACGGGTGGGACACCAAACCGGAACCGGTCAGAATTGCCCTCAACGAACCCCTGGTTCCGATTGTCAACCCGGAAGCGGCCAGCATCACGGTGAACCGGCCGATCATCCAAATTCCTAAAGCCGCCATTTCCGACCCCTAGGGGCGCGTCTGGAGGGCCGTCCAGTTGCCCTCGGCCAGGAGTACGCCGTCGAAATGTCGCACCCGCTCCGGGCGCATCAGATAGGCCCAGACTTCCCGAAACGGCTGGCGGTCGGGGGTGTAGGTCTGGATGCGCCGGCGCTGGTATTCGTTTTGGTCCGGCGATCGCGAGGGGTGGTAGCTTTCGAGACTGTCGAGGTCGTCGAGAATCTTCGGGTCGTCAAATGAAAGAATCGCCCCCCAAACGGTGCGATCGCCCTCCGTCATGGCGGGATAGCCCAGGGAGAGGGAATAGAGTTCCCCCAAGGCGATCGCGGGGTGCTCCTCCACCGTGCGTCCGGCGCAGTAGCGGAGGTAATTGAACTCCCCCGGCTTCAAACTGCCGTACACGAATACGTGAATGCCATCTTCGTTTGCCATCGTCCACTCCTCCTGTACGAGCGATCGCCGGAAACCGTACCATCGATAATTTTTGTTAACATGATGGGAGATCCCTGGCATCGATTCAGATCGTCAACTGCGATCGGTGCCACCTGTCATCGTCAGTTCTTTACGCTCTATTATCGTTCATGGTTCTAGCCACTCGCATTATAGAAAATCTCTCGTCGCATCAACTGCCCGTGGGCGCGTTTTTTCCCGAACTCCCCCTCGAGAGCATTTTTTCGACCCAGGGCGTGATGGTGATGCTCCTAGCCGCCTACGCCGTCGCCATGTGGATGTTCCTGACGAGTGCCCCCAAAGTTCACACCATCATGGTCACGGATCTGAATGTCGCCCGACAGTTTTACGAGGGGTTGCTCAACTTGCCGGTGGCGGACGTCCCCCTGCACTACTATTACAATTACGAGCAAACGCTGGGGGCGACGGGGATCGACCCGCTCTACCTGTCCACCAACATCTCCGCGGCCAACACCCAGGATTTGGGGGCGTCGGACGGTTTGTGGTATCAGTTGATGAAAAATACCCAGCTTCACATCATCAGCGGCGCGAGTTACGGCAGCAAAAACCGCCACCGCCACGTCTGTTTTGATCGCGACTGTCTGGACCAAATCCTGATGCGGGTGCAGACTCAGGGCGTCAAATTCAAGATCCGCAGCGAACGGCCCCTGAATTTTTTGGCGAAAGATCTCGAAGGGCGAGTGCTCGAATTCTCGGAAGTGAAGAACTGATCGGAAACCCCGTTTCTCCGGGAAGCCGGGGAAAAAGTCTCTCCCTCCCCCCTTCCCGCTTCTCACTTCTCACTTTAAAAAGACAAAAAAGCGGTCGGATTTCCGGCTGCGGTGCAGCGCCTGTTCGATGCGATCCAAACAGGCGTTCATGTGTTCGTTCGGCTGAACTTCGGTGAAGCCAATTTTACCCTGGCAGGGAATCACCGTATTTTCATTGCAGGTAATTTCTCGGTTTGTAAATGCCTTAAAAATTCGCTCCAGGGCAATCTTTGCGCCCTTCGGCGGGGCAAAAATGACCATGATAAATTCGTTGTTTCCCCAGTAGGCAACCCAGTCACTTTCCCGCAGGTTATCTTGAATTTCTTCGATTAATTCGAGCAGCACCTGCTCCGTTTTTTCTTTTTCTTGTTGTTGCAGCCGCAAGTCCAAACCGTCGATCGCCATCAGGGCCAGACACAGGGGCAAAGTGTTGCGTTTGGCGATGCCCAGACACTGCCGGATGCGATCTTTGACAGCGTTTCGATTCGTCATGTAACAACAACAGTTTTTCGATGGTAAATTTTCCGATCGCCGGGCTCCCGACGCGGCGATGGGTGAACAGTGAGAATCCATCTGATTCAATCGCAAATGATTCTGAGATGTGGGATTGGTTGGGAGTTGCAAGATTCAACCCTCCTGCCGGAGCAAAATGCTTGACCGGATTTCGAGGAGGTTCCCGACCGCGATCGGCAGCCCTCTCAAAATCCCGGGGATTTCAAATGAAGTCCGATCGGCCACTTCAGATTCAGCTTAACACAACTGATCGGGCGATCGCGTGACGTTTTTTGAACTGTCTGCAATTGCATCCGAGTTTTCCCAATTCAATCCGGCTTCAAGTCCCGTCAGCGGGGACGGTGGCGGATTTTTATCAATTTTGAGGGTGTGGAGATTTAAAGAGTATCACCCCGGCGACCGCCAATTTCGGGTTCCGATCCTACAGTGAAACCATAGACGACCAGCCTTTCTACCCAGGAACCGAAGCGATGTCAGAAGCGTTGATTTCCCCCCGCGATCGCACCCCCCGCCCCCGGCGGGACACTCCGGCGGCATCCGAGCGAGAATTTGTGACGGCATTATTGAAGCGTTTATCGGAACGAGTCCGAACCCTCGAAAGTCTTTCCGAAAGCTAAAGACAAGATATTTCATTTAAACCTTAAATTTAGGAGCACGACCGTGAACTATCCAATCGAATCTTTACCCCAGTCCGGCGAAATTCGCACCACCCTCGAAGAACCCACCCTCTATATTTTTAACGCGAAAAAAGGGCAGCACGTCACCCTGATTATCTGGGCGGGAACCCTGCAAGCCGAATTGTACGGCCCCTCCGGTCGCGAATTGGCGATCGTCTCTTCCGGGCGCTGGGGTGGTACAATTTCCGAAACGGGCATCTACCGGGTGATGGTGTACCCGCATCGCGAGTCCACCAGTTGCGCGATCGAAGTCAAGTTGAATGGCGACGATGGCGACGATCGCAAAGATGACTGGCGCCTGAGTGAATACCGCTATTTGAGCGATCGCCCCATCGTCATCAAGCGGGGGGACTACGGCGCGACTCTGGAGGCGATCGTGCGGGCCCGACACATCCAACCCCTGACGGTTCGCTGCCGCAAGGATCAGATGATGAAAGCCAGCGGTTACGGCGTCAGTTTGGCGATTCAGGCGCCGGATGGCAAGATTTTAGATCTCGGAGATGGGGGCGCTTCGGCCCGCCTCCCCCAAGATGGAATGTATCGCGTGCTGGTTCTCGGCGAGGAATATCCCCTCGAAACCTCCGTTACTGTGGATATCCGCTAGGGGGTTTTTTCCTCCACCGGATGCTGTCCGTAAAAGGGGACCGCCTCGGACCAGTGGGGCCGTTCCCCCCGATTCCACAGCCAATTCGCCAATTCCAGCATGGCAACAGTTGTCTCTCCCAGTCCCCCTTCCAAAGTGATTTGGCGGGGGATTTTCTTCTGTTTTAAAATCATTTCCCAGTCTTCCGGGGACATGACGCGATCGGCCAGTTGAGCGGTAATTCCTGTTTCTGAGATATTGTAAATCGCCGTAAATAATTGCCCCCGCTGCGCCCGCATTTGCAGGGCGATCGCGGTTTCGGAGGGTTTTGCATAGTTCCAAGCCGCTGCCGCCAATGTGGAGATGGAAAATAGGGGGATGTCCAACTGTTGCGCCAGGGTGCGGGCCGTGACGACCCCCATGCGCGTCCCGGTGAAGCTTCCGGGCCCCCTGGCGACGGCGATGAATTTCAGATCGGGCCAGGTTTGGGGGGGGAGAAATTCGGTGAGATGTTGGTGGAGTTGGGTGGACAATTCTCGCCCCAAATTCCAGGTTTGCGATCGCGGTTTTTCTTTAAAGTTTGCGATCGCCAGTCCCAGTTCCGGGCTGCTGGTGTGGAGTGCCAAGCCGTATTTTTTCACATTCAGATATCCGTTGCAATGCTCAGATCGTCGATTTTATCAGGATTTAGGGTCGGGTGGGTTTTGACATTGATGGGTATCGTTATAAGTCCGCAGATTTCGCAGATTTTCGCAGATTGGGAATTGGGGTTGATCGGAGGAGCGGAAAAAATGTGTACTGCCATCTCGCTCCTCAATTTCCCTGGCTGTAAAACATCGGCATCGAGACGAACAAACTCGCGAGGATGAGGCCGAAAATATTGTCGGACCAAATCCGGATATTCAGCAGGCCGAAAGCAATGAATAAAAGTGCGATCGTCCCGAATAGGGGGTTTTCGTTGATTCCGTGGTGGCGGTGGGTGAAGGTTTTTACCGCTACAAATAAGGGCGCGACTAAAACAGCCAGCAGGGGGGTGAAAATGATCAGGTGTTGGCTGAAGGTGTAGGCGACCATCGCCAGCATCAGAACGTCCATCCAAAAGGTTTTCTGCCGGAACTGCGATCGCCAATACTGCCAGGTTTGGAGGCGGGTGAATTGAGCGTAAAGGGGATGTTCCTTGAGGCGGAGGAGTTGATTGTTAATCCTTGCTTTCGGGTCTGATTTTAAGACCATTTCCCACTCCGGTACGCCCTTTGATTTGACTCGACCGAGTAATTTTACACGGCGAATGTTTGTGAGATTTAACTGCGAGAGTTCTGCCGCGATCGCTTGGGCAATTTTTTGATAGTTTACCAGGCGCTTTTTGGGGCGGTTGAGGACGATGGTAAGTTGCTGTTTACCAGTGCGGTTAACCTGTATTTTGAGCCGGTACACTCTCAGGGCGCTCTCAAGAATGCGGGTGATTTTCTGCTCTTGGGTCGGGACGGATACCTGCTTCGGCGGTAATTTGGGCGATTTTTGAGGGGTTATATTTTCCTCGAATCCCGTTTCTAAATCGACCTTCAATCCCGGCATCGCCTCGACATATTTCGGCTTCGGTTGCAGCTTCCGCAGCACCGCAGCGGCTGAGTGGAAGCGTCTGCTGGTCGCCCCCGTTAGCATCCCGTCCAAAATCCGGCCGAGTTCGTCGCTGACCGGCGTTTTCAAATAATCCCGCCACACCCAATTCCCTTCCTGGGAGTCGAACAAATCGAAGGGGGGAACTCCCGTCATCAGGTGAATGCAAGTCACCCCCAAACTGTACAAATCGCTGGCAAAAATGGCTTTTCCCATCAACTGTTCCGGGGCGGTATAAGCTGCCGATCCGATCACCGTTCCCGTTTTGGGCAACAGTCCTCCCGTGACAACTTTTGCCGCCCCAAAATCCACCAAAACCAACGGTCCCTTATCCTTCGCCGTCGCACTGCGGCGGCGGATGATATTTTCCGGTTTGATATCCCGGTGGATGACGCGGTGGCCGTGGATGAATTGCAAGACGGGGAGGAGTTCGCGGAGGAGTTCAGCGATTTCTTCTTCGTCAAATGATCCGCGATCGCTCAATTCTTTGGCGAGGTTATTTCCGGGGATAAATTCCTGCACCAAATACTGATATTGTTCCCGTTCAAAATAGGTGACGCGGGTGGGAATTTGGGGATGTTGGCCGAGGATTTCGAGTTGTTCGGCTTCCTGGCGGAAGAGTGCCGCCGCCCGGGTGGCGTTGTTTCCTTGGGGAAAAAATTGTTTGATGGCGACTCGGCTCAAATCCGACTGATTGACGGCTAAAAATGTGCGCCCGAATCCCCCCTGTCCGAGTAATTGCAGAGCTCGATAACCGATTTCGGAGGGGGAACCGTTGGACGGAGAAACTGTGAGGGGGAAGTCACAGATCTGGCAGGACTCACCCTCTCCGGCATTTTCGGGATCTTGACAGTGGGGATTGAAGCAGTAGCTCATGGTTGGGTGTGGGGAGTAGGGAGTAGGGGGCGGAGGGAGGCAACGGTCAAGCTTCGGTAAGCGGAGGGGGCGGAGGGAGCTCCAGAAACGGGTGGGACATCGGAACCGCTTGGGAATCAATTCCCGAGGGCGCAAGCCAGGGGCCCCGACAAGCAGAAATCATCGGTCGATGATTGGGGAGTTTGTACGGATTTAATATAAGTTTGCCTCCCCTGCTTCCTCTGCTTCCTGGAGCCTCCTCTGCCCCCCTGCCCCCCTGCCCCTCTGTCTCAAGTGGGTACGGGTTCGCCGGGGCGGAGTTTCGCCCATTTTCCGGCTTCTTCTTTGAAGCTATTACAGCCGACGACATCCCATTCCATCTCGATTCCGTCGTCTACGGTGCGGATGTTGACGTTGATGCTCGGTTCGACGGGTTCAAAGGTGGGGTTGTCGCTGACGTGGCCTTCCTGATGCTGGGTTTCTACGGCGTGGTAGGTGACACAGCGATCGACGTAGTGGCAGTTGACACAAATACACATATTGAAAACCCTCTGTGCGGCTCGCAAGGGATGGACGGATGCCGAACCCTTTCTGTTAATTTAACTTAGGTGGGGCGATACCTGTCGCGATCGCCGGTTTGCGTTTTGTTGCGAGATGGAATTTTGCCCATGTCTGCCCTGTCTCCGGAAAATTGGCCGTTCGACCCGGAATTTTTGCCGCCACCCGCCTATTTGGTGGGGGGGGCGGTGCGGGATGCCCTGTTGGGGCGGGAGGTGGCGGATTTGGATCTGGATTTCGTGCTGCTGTTGGGGGCGGTGAAAACGGCCCGGACGATCGCCTCTCATTATAGGGCGGGGTTCGTGTTGCTGGATGCGGAACGCCAGATCGCGAGGGTGGTGTTCGACGGGGTGACGGCGGATTTTGCCGAGGCGGAAGGGGGTTCTTTGCAGGCGGATTTGGGGCGGCGAGATTTTACGATCAATGCGATCGCCTACGATCCGATTTTACAAGAGGCGATCGACCCCCAAGGCGGTCAGAAGGATTTAAAATTGGGTTTGATGCGGATGATCTCCCGCGAGAATTTGGCGGATGATCCCCTGCGGCTGTTGCGGGGATATCGTCAGGCGGCGCAGTTGGGATTTGCGATCGAGGAAAATACACGGGAGGCGATCGCTCAGTTGGCGTCGCTGTTGGAACGGGTGGCAGCCGAACGCATCCGCACGGAGTTGGGATATTTGCTCAATACTCCCCGGGGGGTTTCGGGGTTGGTGGAGGCGTGGAACGTCGGGTTAATTTCCCGTTGGTTTCCGGATGCGGACAAACGGTGCGATCGCTTACTTCGTTTGAATGATATCGCCGCCGAATTGTCAAAATTTAATGAACAGTTGGGGGTACAATTGGGGGAGTCGGTGCGGGAGACGCTGAAAATGTCCCGACTCGCGATCGCCAAATTGGCCACTTTAGTCAGTCCGGAGCCCGAAACGGCGGAAACCCAACTGCTGGAACTCAAATACAGCCGCGCCGAAATTCGGGGCGTCCTCGCCATCCTGCGGGGGTTGGAGACGATTCAAAAGACTCCCATCCCGCAACTTTCGATCCGGGAACAGTATTTTTTATTTCAGACGGTGGGAACCTTTTTTGTGGCGTTTGTGGCGGCTGGAATGGCGGCGGGAATTCCCCTGGAGGTATTTTCCCCTCTCCTCGAGCGCTATCTGACGCCAAAAGATGCGATCGCCCACCCGATACCCCCCGTCGGCGGAAAGGTGCTGATGAAGGAATTGGGAATCCCGCCGAGTCCGGTGGTGGGGGACTTGCTGCTGGAAGTGCAACTCGCCCAGGCGGAGGGCAAAATTTCCACGCCGGAAGACGCGATCGCGATCGCGGCACAAAAACTGAAGGAGTGGAACCCCTAACTCCCGATTCCCTCTTCGCTCATTGCCGATTCGCCCGCGGACAACCGTATCAGGTTGCCCCCACACCCTACTCCGATTCCTGACACGGGTTAGCTGAAACGATCCAGTCGTTTACCACAAAGTCGCCCTCGAAGGGGCGAGGCTTTAGACCCAATTGAGTAAACGGATGGGAATGTGAACCGAGAAAGGCTGCTGAAAGCCTTTTAAGGTCGGGGTTTCAATAGAATGGAGCTAAGCGGACTCGAACCGCTGACTTCCTCAATGCCATTGAGGCGCTCTACCAACTGAGCTATAGCCCCAAGCCGTATCTTCTAAGATATCTCAACTGTCGTGGGTGTGTCAAGGTTTTCGAGAAAATTTTTTCACGGCTTTCCCATCGAAGCAGATGCGCCCCCCTCACAGATAAGGATTGGTGTAAGCTCACCCCGGTCTAAAGACGCGGGGCTTTCGCCCTAAGCTGCCGCTACGCTAGGTAGCTCACAGCTCAGGCGTTCAGGACGGCTTGCAGCGCCCCCAGAAATAGCAATCATGAGCGAACCATTATAATCGGCAT
>NZ_JAYFER010000459.1:0-12579 GCF_055795065.1 Lyngbya sp. CCY1209 | reverse complement strand
CTTGCCCCTGAAATGAATGGATAATAATAGAGGTAGGGGCAAGCCTCTGTGCTTGCCCCTGAAATGAATGGATAATAGAGGTAGGGGCAAGCCTCTGTGCTTGCCCATTGATTCTCGGGCAACCAGAGACGGTTGCCCCCACAGATAATCAAATCATCAAGAGGGCGCAAGCCAGGGGGCCCTACAGTGTTTGATAATGTTAAACTTGGTTGAGGCTGCGACGTAATGCCACGGCATACATGACTGTCCAAATTCCGCTGAATAATAAACTAATGCCCACCAATAATCCGATCAACCAAGCGGCGTTTAACGGCCACCGAGACCAGATTAGAATCCCCAAAATAACCGTTACAATGCCGCTAAACAGCGTCCATCCCCAACCGTCCCGAGGGCGAAGTTGAAAGGCAACGACTACTTCAAATACACCCTCAACAAAAATAAAAATTCCCACCAATAATGTCAGGGTGACAATTCCAGCCAATAAATTGCTAAGGAGCAAAATTCCGAGAATAATATAGAGAAGAGAAACCAAAAGTTTGAGTAAAAAACCGCCCGTTTGTCGAGATTGGATGGCATAAACCAGGCGAATCACGCCGCCGATAATAAACACCCACGCCAACACGATCGCGATCGCAATCGTCCCCCATAAGGGCAGGGCGATCGTCACCAGTCCCAGTATAATTAATAAAACCCCGAGGGCGATCGTCAATCCCACACTTTTTTTCAAGTCTTCGGCAATATCGGCGTTCATAATTTTTCTCCGGCAAACAACTTAAATTTAATTTGGCTTTCTTCTACCCCGACTCGCCTCCCCTGTCATCTATCCGAGGTCAGAGTACCCGATCGCAAGTCAAAACCAATATACTTCATTCAAGTATAAGATATTAAAAATCAATCAAACTGTAGGGGCGCAAGGCTTGCGCCCACCCCTTCACATTGCGCCCGCCGCGCCGCACCTGGACGCTCAATCTCCCTCCATCACGGACAACATATAATCGAACTGATTGACGCTTTGATTCCGCGCCACGTCGAACACCAACCCGCCAGCTTCGGCGAATCCGGGGATCAATTCCGATTTATTTTCGACTTTATCAAAAGATAAAATATCGTAAATTTTTTGACCGGCTTTTATATAGTCTCCGGCAGAAATATCCGTCTTAAACATCCCGCCGTGGGGGGCATAGTATTTGTTGACCCGACTTTTCGGCGTGAGTTTTATCGGATAGATTTCGGTTTCCTTGCGGGGAAAATTTTCCACATTCAACATTCCCTTGCTGGCGAGATAATTGATAACGCCGAGGAAGCCGCGATCGACGGATTCCGGATTCATTTCCATTCCCGATCCCAACTCCAGCGTCCAGGATTCGATGTCGAACTGAATCGGTTTTCCCAAATTTGACAATTCTCTTTCCAACGCCAGCCACGGCTTCAGAAAGGCTTCGTCGAAGGCATCGCCGTCATATTCATTCATCAAAATGCCGTAGTCGAGGAGGAACGCCCGGGCGCTGTCTTCGCGGCTGTGGAAACAGTACAGGTAATCGATCGCGCGGTTGGTGGAACTGTGCAAGTCGATGACATAATCGGCATCCAGACAGAGGGACTGGAGTTGATAGCGATAATATTCGCCGTAGGTGACGCGGCTGGGGGCTTCGATTTCCGCCTGTAAGGATCGGAACTTTTGCAGAATTTTTTGTCGGTAATTTTCGATGATGGCTTCCGGTTCGAGGTCGAGTTGCGATCGCGCGAAAGTCGCGATCTCCTCCCCGGTTTTTTCGTAATCCCAAAAAATGCGATTCCAGTCCTTGCCATCATAAATATTGTATCGACCGGAAGAGAAATGGTGCGATCGCTGGTTGACGCCGAGGGGATTGCAAACCGGGACCAGCCAAATTTCCCCCGCCAGTTGGGACGCATCCAATTCGCGCAAAAACCCGATCGCGCGGTGGATCACCTCGTTACCGCTAATTTCCGCCCCGTGCAAGTTGGACTGCAAATAGGCTTTTTTGCCCGGTTTCGCCCCTCGAAACCGATAAACCTGCAATGCGAGGCGATCGCCGGAGGCCAACTGCAACAGAGGAATCGTCGAGAGAGTCGGTATCATAAAATTAACAAAACCCCCGATTCACAATCCCGGTCGAGATGAATGCCCGCCGCCGCGCCCATTGGTGGCCCGCCGACGGCACATCTGGTGCCAGGGTTTACAATCTAGATAGTCGGCAGTCGGGCGAACCGAAAGCGCCGGACTTCTGAACCCGAGCCTATCAATTTAAACGCCATCGTTTGGTCATTTCAACATCATCCTTGTGTCGAACTTTACCCAAAACCGTCAAACCATCAATCTCGAAAGCCTGTTCCCCTTCGGTCTGGATCGGTTCCAACTCGATGCGATCGCGGCCCTGAACGCGGGAAAATCCGTCGTGGTCTGCGCCCCCACCGGGTCGGGAAAAACCCTGATCGGAGAATACGCCATCCACCGGGCCCTCGCCAACGGCCACCGCGTCTTTTATACCACCCCCCTCAAAGCCTTGTCCAACCAGAAATTGAGGGATTTTCGGGAACAGTTCGGCGGCGAGATGGTGGGGTTACTGACGGGGGATCTGTCCCTGAACCGGGACGCCCCGATTTTGGTGATGACGACGGAAATTTTCCGAAATATGCTCTACGGCACCCCCATCGGCCAGGTGGGCACCTCCCTGGAAGGGGTGGAGGCGGTGGTGTTGGATGAATGCCACTACATGAACGATCGCCAGCGGGGGACGGTTTGGGAAGAGTCGATCATCTACTGCCCCCCGGACGTGCAACTGTTAGCCCTGTCCGCCACCGTGGCCAACAGCGACCAACTCACCGACTGGATCGGCAAAGTCCACGGCCCCACGGAGTTGATCTACTCCGACTTCCGGCCAGTCCCCCTGCAATTTCACTTCTGCAACAACAAGGGGATGTTCCCCCTCCTGGACAATACCGGGCGCAAGATCAGCCCCAAACTCAAGGAACGGGGGCGATCGCGGCAGCGGGGCCGCAACCGCCGGGAGAACGTCCCCAAACTCACCGACATCCTGTCCACCCTGGAGCAGCGGGATATGTTGCCGGCGATTTACTTCATTTTTAGCCGTCGGGGGTGCGAGCGCTCTGTAGCCGACGTCAGCCACCTCTCGTTGGTCAACCCCGAAGAAGCCCAACTGTTGAGCGATCGCATCGACCGCTTCATCGCCGAAACCCCCGGTGCCGCCCGACCCGAACAACTCGAACCCCTCTCCCGCGGCATCGCTTCCCACCACGCCGGATTGCTCCCCGCCTGGAAAGCCTTGGTGGAGGAACTGTTCCAGTTGGGGTTAATTAAAGTCGTCTTCGCCACGGAAACCCTAGCCGCCGGGATCAATATGCCCGCCCGCACCACCGTGATTTCCAGCCTCTCCAAACGCACCGACGACGGACACCGCCTCCTGAAACCCTCCGAATTCCTGCAAATGGCGGGGCGGGCCGGACGGCGGGGGATGGACGAACTCGGCCACGTCGTCACGGTACACACGCCCTTTGAAGGGGCGAAAGAAGCCGCCTATCTGGCCACTTCCAGCGCCGATCCCCTGGTGAGTCAATTTACCCCCAGCTACGGGATGGTATTGAACCTGCTGCAAACCCACACCCTGGAAGAGGCGAAAAATCTCGTCGAGCGCAGTTTCGGCCAATATCTCTCTACGTTATCCCTGGTTCCGGCGGAGTTGGAGATCGGCGATCTGGAAAATGAATTGGTGCAAATTGAGGCGCAACTGGGGTTGGGAGACGATTTGGATCTCCATACCCTGGAAGATACCTTGGCAAATTATGAAAAACAACAAGAGCGGCTGCGGGAAGAAAAGCGACTGTTGAAAACCCTGCAAAAGCAAGCCGGAGAAGCCCGGACGCAGTACATGGCCGAGGCGATGGCCTTTGCGGTGTTGGGCAGTATCGTCAGCCTGCGGGGGAAACACGTCCCCACCGCCCGACAGTCCGACTCCAAACCCCTGCCGGCGGTGTTGGTGGCGAAAACGCCGAGTCCCGGACAGGCGCCCTATTTCCTCTGTCTGGGCCGGGACAACCGCTGGTACGTGGTGGCGGCGGCGGACGTGGTGGCGTTGCACGCCGAACTCCCGAGGTTGAAGGCGGTGGATTATCTGGATTTGCCGGAGCATATGTCGTTCAAGTTGGGGGAATCGCGGCGCGGCGACGAGGTTTCGGCGAGTTTGGCGATGCAGGTTCCGCAGGTTTCTACCCCCGACATCGCGCCGGAGGTGGAGGAACAGAAGGCCCGGATTCAGGAAGTCGAGGACATTTTGCGGGATCACCCCGTCCAAAGGTGGGGCAAACCCCAAAAGCTGCTGAAGCGGTGGCGGCGGTGGCACTCGATTCAGGAGGAAATTAGCGATCGCCGCCAGGAATTGAAGCAATATATGGAGCAAAATTGGCAGGAATTCCTCAATTTGATCTCCATCCTGCAACATTTTGAAGCCCTCGAAGATTTGGAGCCGACCCGCCTCGGACAGGCGACGGCGGCCCTGCGGGGGGACAATGAATTGTGGTTGGGGTTGGCGTTGATGTCCGGGGAATTCGACGAATTGGAACCCCAAAATTTGGCGGGGGGATGCGCGGCTTTGGTGACGGAGGTTTCGCGGTCCGACAGTTGGACGAATTATCAACTTTCGGAGGTGGTGCAGGAGGCGCTGGCCCGCCTGTGGTCCTTGCGGCGATCGCTCATCAAAGTCCAGGGCCGGCACCGGGTCGAGTTTTTGGTGCTGCCGGAACGCCGGGAACACCAGCGGTTGAGCGCGATCGTCGAGCAGTGGGCCTCGGGGGTGGAGTGGACGGAGTTGGTGGAAAATACCACCTTGGACGAGGGGGACATCGTGCGGATGCTGCGGCGCACCCTGGATTTTCTCTCCCAAATTCCCCACGTTCCGCATTTGAGTGGGGTTCTGAAACAAAATGCGATCGCGGCTAAGGGGTTGATCGATCGCTTCCCGGTGAATGAGGATGTGGGGTAGGGTGCGATCGGCGCTTTTCGGGAAAAGCGCCGTCCCGCAAGAATTACAGCGATTTCAGACATCATCTCTCGGGGATATGACGCATTGTGCTCAAACGAGTCCAAAGTCAAGTTAAGATAGATCTGAGTGAGAGGACTGGGATCGCTAATGAAACTTCCCAACTACGAGCGAGTTATCTATAAACGTAACCCCTTAGTGGAGGTTGTGTGTCAGATTCGCTTTCCTACAATTCTGAAGATTAGCAATCAAGAGCCGGCTGAGTTTCAAGACAAAGTACGTTTTCAGTATCCTTTATATGAAGTAAAAAAATCTGTCAGCATTCCCGGCAGCCAGAATGAAATCTTTCAATTGGCTCAAAAAATGGGTTTATCTTTAAACTTTCAAGATGTCACTTATTGTTTGAGATCGGAAGATTTGAAATGGCAAGTGTTATTAAACAAAGATTTCATTGCTTTGGCAACAACCCAATATGAAAGATATGAATCATTTAAAGCAAGATTAAAAGAAATTTTAGAGATTTTCGATCAAATTTATGAACCTTCCTTCTATTCAAGAATTGATTTAAAGTATCAAGACTTGATTATTCGTTCTAACCTTGATCTCGACCAACAAACAACTTGGGCGGATTTAATACCAGAACACATTGCCTCTGAACTGCATACACCAGAAATCGCCGAGTCACTCAAATTATTGATTAAAAACTTGGAGATAGATTTTGAAGGAGGTAAATTGCAGTTTAAACATGGTCTGGTGATGGCACAAGATCCGGATCAAGGAAAGAGGGAACCCGGATATTTGCTAGATGCGGATTTTTTTGTGGAACAGAGAACAAGGAGGGAAGATGTTTGGAATGTCCTCGATCAATTTAAAGAATCAGCCGGAAAGTTGTTTAGATGGAGTATTACCGACAAACTTCATGAAGCACTGGAACCCGAACGAATCCACTCTGAGATTTGAGAGTTCAAAACAGAATCCCAGTGATATTTCATTTACAGTGAGGCGTTCATATGGTATGCCAGAACAGCAAACATTGTCTCCTGGGTTCGAGAATTTCAATGTGTCCAATTTTTATGTTGAAGTTGAGTTTTCTCATGAAGACTCAGCAAAATATTTTAATTTTCTAAAAGCCTTTCTTCTTCTCATTGCTATCAGCAAACTTCCCATAGAAGGCCTTCAAGAGTCTGTAGAAACTTTGGAACAGATCAAAGAGTTTTATGGAGAATCTCCTTCTGAGATTGCACAATCAACTCCGACTCCAGAAATCGTATCAGGTGACATTGTTTTTACAGAAACCAGATCTCCTTTGAGTTTAAGTTGGGATTAATTTGTTCATGTCAGTAGATTTGATGTATAGAGTCTCCGCCGATGAGGCACTAAGACAGGGAGAAATTTTAACAGGAGTCGTTCAATATAAACCCCAAATTAATGGCTCCACTAATCCTGAGCCTGACTCTATACCTTTTCAAAAGGTAGTCCATCCTTATGCAATTATTGTCAGTCAAGATTGCGATTTGGATTGGGATTATAAAGCCAGAAACAATGTAAAAAACGATCCAAAAAATTCCAACAAACTTTTAAATTCAATTCTTTTGTGTGAAGTCGATACGGCTCGATCTATCAGAGATAACCCAAACAACAATATTAATAGCAGAGAGTGGAATTATGTTAATTCAAATCGCCATGAGCGATATCATTTTTTTCAAGCCGTCACTCCAGAACTCGACCTTGGGCAAGAAGGATTGCCGGAACTGACGTCAGATTTTAAACGAGTTTTCGGAATCGATGCTGAAAATTTATACTTTCAAATCGACAATGGTACTGCCAAACGACGGAGCATCCTTGCAAGTCCTTATTTAGAACATTTTTCAGTCCGCTATCATTTTTTTCATCAGAGAGTAGCTTTGCCGTCACCCATTATAAGTAATAAAGAAAATTGAAATAACAGTAATTATCACCCGACTTCGGGATTATTAAATCTTCTAAATATCGCAGAAAGACACCATTCCGACGTTTCTCCGCTTCCGATCGCACCCAAAATCGCCCATCCCGGCACTGTAACCGAGTATACCAAACGCCACGGCGGATAAAGCTAGGATAATCCGCAAATTTACCCCCCAAACGGCTCTGCTGTCGAGTTTGGGTGCGATCGCGCCCGTTTGGGGTGGATATCGCGTGAGGAGAAAAGATTGTGAAACTTCGCAACCGCCGATGGCTGCTGGGTCTGGTACTTCTGGGAAATGGTATACTCGCGTCTCCGGGTGTTGCGGAAACCGAACCAATCGCCCCAACAGACCCGACGACTTTAAACCAACTGCAACGCTACGGTAACGAAGGACGCCATAAAAAACGCGATCAAGTCACCTCCGTTTCCCAACTCTCCGACGTCCAGCCCACGGACTGGGCCTTTCAAGCCCTGCAATCCCTCGTCGAACGCTACGGTTGCATCGCCGGATATCCCGACGGGACCTATAAAGGAAATCGCGCCCTCACCCGCTACGAATTCGCCGCCGGAGTCAACGCCTGTCTGGAACGGATCAACGAATTGATCGCCGCATCCACCGAAAATCTGGTGACGCGGGAAGATCTGGCGAAATTGCAGCGGTTGATGGAGGAATTTGCGGCGGAATTGGCGAGTCTGCGGGGTCGGGTGACGGCTTTGGAGGCCCGAACCGGCGAATTGGAGGCCAACCAATTCTCCACCACCACCAAACTCCAATCCGAAATTATCTTTTCCATCGCCGACTTTTCCGGCGACGGCGGCGACCTCGAACAGGACCAAACCACCCTGGGCTATCGGGTGCGGATGAATTTTCTGACCAGTTTTTCCGGTCGCGATCGCCTCCGAACCCGCCTCCAGTCGGGAAATATCCCCTTTGAACAGGGGGAAACGGCCATGAGCGATCTGGGTTGGGCCGCCGGGGACAGCACCGATGTCACCATCAACAAACTCGAATATCGCTTTCCCGTCGGGGACGACCTGGCCTTCTGGGTGACGGCGGTGAATATGAATATGGACGATATCGCCGATCCCCTCAACCCCACCGCCGTCAGCGCCTCCACCGGGGCGCTCTCTTATTTTGGAGAGTACGCCGCCATCTACAAAACCAGCGAAGGCCCCGGGGTGGCGTTCTCCTACAACATCGCCGACACCCTGAATTGGACGGGGGGTTATATCGCCAATGAAGGATCGAGTGCCGAGGAGGGGTCGGGATTCTTTAACGGCGGCAACAATATTTTCACCCAACTGACCTACTATCCGAGCGATCGCGCCGCCCTCGCTTTCGCCTACGGTTACAATTATTTTGCCCCCGATAATGTCTTCGTTTCGGGCCGCAACGGTTCGCGCCTCGCGGAAGCTCCCTTCGGGTCGGAAACGCCGACGATCGCCCACCACTTTTTAATTAACGGGACGGTTTATTTCAGCGATTTCTTCAACTTCTCCGCCTGGGGACAGTACACCTACGCCGAAGCAAAAGGCGGCTTCCGGGATGGGGACTCTGCCGATATCTGGAGTTGGGCGGCGATTTTCAGTTTCCTGGATTTACTCAAAGAAGGGGACGTTCTCGGTTTGGTCGTCGCCGCCCCCCCCAACGCTTTGCAGGTCGAAAATGGGCCGGAAGATGAGGAGATGTCGCTGTTATTTGAACTCTTTTATAATTTCCAGTTCAACGAATACATTTCCCTCACCCCCGGCGGCTACGTCGTCACTAACCCGACCGACGATTTAGATGCGGTTTGGGTGGGAGTTGTGCGGATGGGTTTTCAATTCTGAGGTGAAGAAACCGGGTTTCTAGATATCTCTCGGTGGGGCAAAGAAACCGGGTTTCTAGGAGTATCTTTCGTTTCCCAATTAAGATTTAAGTAGAAACCCGGTTTCTAGACATCTCTCGGGGGGGAAGAAACCGGGTTTCTAGGAGTATCTTTCGTTTCTTATCAAGATTTAAGTAGAAACCTGGTTTCTAGACAATAGCCCCATCACGAATTAGAATTTTTAATGCGACTGAGGAAGTTTTTCAGACGATCGCTTTTCGGTTGGTTGAAGAGTTCCGCAGGGGGGCCGGACTCTTCGATAATTCCCTGATTGAAAAAGAGGACCCGGTTGGACACTTCCCGGGCGAATTGCATTTCGTGGGTGACGACGACCATCGTCATGCCGTCTTCGGCTAACTGGCGCATCACTCCCAGCACTTCCCCCACCAATTCCGGGTCGAGGGCGCTGGTGGGTTCGTCGAATAAAATCACCTCCGGTTTCATGCACAAACTCCGGGCGATCGCCACCCGCTGTTTCTGCCCCCCGGAGAGTTGGTCGGGGTAAACATTCGCTTTATCGCCCAAACCGACTTTTTCCAAGTAATGCAGGGCGCGATCGCGGCAGTCCGATTCGGAAGTTTTCAGCACTTTTTGGGGGGCGATCGTCAAGTTTTTTAAAACGGTCAAATGGGGAAATAAATTAAAATGTTGAAACACCATGCTCACCTTACTTCGCAGTTGGCGCAGCACTTTTTGATTTAATTGGGGATGGGAAATATCGATCCCCATCACTTCCAAGCTTCCCCCGTTGATGGTTTCCAGGCGATTCAAGCAGCGCAAAAACGTGCTTTTCCCGCAGCCGGACGGACCGATCACGGAAACGACATCTCCTTGGTGCAGGGTTCCGGTCACACCCTTGAGCACTTCCAGGGGACCGTAGCTTTTTTTGAGTTCGTCACAGACGATGACGGGCGCGAGATCTGACATGAGGCTAACCCAGATAATGGCAAACAGGAAATCAAGCATCTCAAACATTGAAAGTATTGCCATTAAATGCGCCCGAAGTTGTAGCACACAATACATTATCGTGTCCCATTTGGGGTTAGAACGAACAGGAGTTTTGATTTGGAAACCAAAATATAACCGAATAATGAAACAATTGCAGCGCCGGGGTTGGTTCAGATACTTGACCTTGGGTTTGATAACTTGTTTGACGGCGATCGCTTTTGCGTTCGGAGCGGTGACGGCCCAGGAAACGCCCCGAGTCTTTAAAGTGGCGACGGAACCCACCTTTCCCCCCTTTGAAATGCAGGCTGAAGGGGGAGAAGGTTTGGAAGGATTTGATATCGATTTGATGGAGGCGATCGCGGCGGAAGCGGGATTGGACGTGGAATTTGTCAGCCTTCCCTTCGACGGGATCATCCCGGCTTTGCAATCCCAAACGGTGGACGCGGCGATCAGCGGCATCACCATCACCGCAGAGCGGGCCCAATCCCTGTCTTTTTCCCGCCCCTATTTTAAAGCCGGTCTGGCGATCGCGGTTCAAGAAGGCGAAAACAATATCCGCAGTTTCGAGGATCTAGAAGGCAAAAAAATCGCCGTCCAAATCGGCACCACCGGCGCCCGGGAAGTGGCAAAAATTGAAGGGGCACAAATCGTCACCTTCGACAGTGCCGCGATCGCCCTCCAAGAATTAATCAACGGCAAAGTCGATGCCGTGGTCAATGACGGCCCGGTGACGCTGTACGCCATCAAAAACGCCGGACTCCAAGGGGTCAAAGTCGTCGGAGAACTGGTGACGGAAGAATTTTACGGCATCGCCCTCCCGAAGGATTCCCCAGACCTGGAAATAATCAACGGCGCCTTGACAAACTTGTTGGCGACCGGGGAATATAATGCCATCTATCAGAACTGGTTCGCCGGCGATCCGCCGCCCCTGCCTCCCGTCGCCCCCGCTCTGGAATCCGATGCAGTGAATGCTTTGAATTGGGGACGGCTTTTCCAGAATTTATTCAAAGGGGCAGGGGTGACGTTGATGTTGACCTTCTTCTCCTTTATTTTCGGTTTGCTGGGCGGGACGCTGGTCGCCCTGGCGCTGATTTCTCCCTACAAACCCCTGCGGTTGATCTGCCGCGTTTATGTGGAGTTTTTCCGGGGGACTCCCATGCTGGTGCAGCTTTTTATGATTTATTTCGGCCTGCCAGCCCTGTTCCGGGAACTGGGATTGGACTTCAGTTTTGAACGGTTGCCCGCCGCGATCGCTGCCCTGAGTTTGAACGTCGCCGCCTACCTCGCCGAAATCATGCGGGGCGGCATTCAATCCATCGAAAAGGGACAGTGGGAAGCCTGCGAATCGCTGGGGATGAACCCCATCGAAACCATGCGTTACATTATCTTTCCCCAAGCATTTCGGCGGATGCTGCCGCCCCTGGGCAACGAATTTATTACCCTGATTAAAGATACCAGTTTGGTGGCAGTGATCGGGTTCGAGGAGTTGTTCCGTCAGGGACAGTTGATGGTGGCGACGACTTACAAAGCCTTTGAAATTTACCTGGCTGTCGCCCTCGTTTACCTGCTTTTGACCACTGCTTCTTCCTTTATTTTCAAATGGTTGGAACGGCGGATGGACCCCCTCAAGAAAAAAACCAAAGCCGTCGCACCTCCGAAAAATATCACCCGGCCTCAAGTCGCGTCTCAGTGAAGAGAGGGTGTAGGGGGTAGGGTGTAGGGTGTCGGAAAGGGAATTGGGGAAAGGAAATTGTTCAATTTCTCCCCGATTCCTGACTCCCAATCAAAAGAGAGGGTGAGTAGATTTTGAGTAGACAAACGGTTGAGAGCGCCTTGGTTAAAGTGCTGAAAAGCTTAAAGGATAAGGGTTTAACCGAGATGGAGAATAGGGGACTCGAACCCCTGACCTCTGCGGTGCGATCGCAGCGCTCTACCAACTGAGCTAATTCCCCGAGTCAATCATTTCAGCCTCCCATCATAACATCAACTGGGGGCGGATGGTGTAACTTCCCCGCAAACCCGCTGAATCCGCTCCAATTCCAGATCGGTGAGGTAGTCCACGCACCAATCGGCCCGCCGCTGCAACATATGGAAGGGGTAGGTGTGGGCCACCCCCACCACAGGAATTCCGGCCCGTTTCGCCGCCTCGATTCCCGCAAAAGTATCCTCGATCGCCAGACATTCAGCCGGTCGCAAATTTAACCGGGTGTCGGTCCAATTCAGCCGTTCCACCGCCAGCAAATAGCCGTCCGGTTCCGGCTTACTGGTGGTGATGTCGTCCCCGGCCACGATCGCGGAAAAATACTCGATCAACCCGGCGCGAGTCAGCACCCATTCCACCTCGGCCCGGATCGCCCCCGTCACCACAGCCAATCTCAAGCCGGCGGCCAGAAGAGCGGGGATCAGTTCCGCCAACCCGGCATACAGGGGCAGTTCCTCCGCCGACTGCAACCGCTGCCGATAGGCCCGGGCCTTGCGATCGATCAGGTCGTCGAGGATTTCCGGGGTGACGACTCGCCCCCGCCGGGACAGCAAATCCTGCAAACAGGCGCGATCGCTCCGTCCCAGGCACACTTGGCGCACTTCCTCCGATGTCACCCTCAGATTTTCGGCCACCAACAATTCCCGGATCAGTTCTTCGTGGATCGGCTCGTCGTCGATAATGACACCGTTGAAATCGAACAGGACAGCTTTCAAACTCATAGCGATCGGGTGCAAACATCATCCAATTAGGGGTCGAGAGAGAAGTCACCTTCTCCCCCTCCCATTCAAAACCGTGCATGAGACTTTCACCTCACACGGC
>NZ_JAYFER010000458.1:0-23526 GCF_055795065.1 Lyngbya sp. CCY1209 | reverse complement strand
ATGAGGCAAAATTCCCAACGGAGCATCGGGCATCTTGCCTGTGGATTCAGATCCGATCGCCTCATTTAAGATGAAACAGTCCACTACTAATTTAGAGGGGATAAATGCCCCGATTTCCGCTTAAAACTTGACAAGAAATCGAAAATCCGCTAAAGTGTAGCGCAAATGCTAAATTGGGCGAAGCGTGTGACCGACGATCGCAAACCCCCATTCAACCCTTCCCCCGATGCACCCCCCGACCCGAGCGAACGGCGCCGGAATATCGCCCAGCAAATCCGCGCCCGGTTGCGTCCCGGACAGGATCGGATGGCGGACTGGGTTGCCGGTCCCCTAGCCGTTTCCGCCGTGCCCGGCGCCGGGAAATCCACCGGCATGGCCGCGGCGGCAGCCCTGGCGATCGCACGACACCAACTCAACCCCGGGCGCCAACTCGTCGTCGTCACCTTCACCCGTTCCGCCGCGGGCAATATCCGCGCCAAAATTCGCCAAGATCTCCTCAAACTCGCCCTGCCCCCCGTCGGCTTCGTCGTCCACACCCTGCACGGACTCGCCCTCTACATCGCCACCAGCCATCGAGAACTTTCGGGGTTGGACCTGGAAAACTCCACCCTCGCCCTGCCCTCCCCCAGCCACCGCCTGATCCGCACCTGCGTCGAACAGTGGATCGGCAAAAATCCCCGCGCCTATCAACGCCTGATAGAAGGGCGGCAATTCGACGGGGAAGAAACCGAACGATTGCGACGGCGATCGGTGTTGCGGACGGAGGTGTTGCCGGACTTGGCTTGGAAAACCGTTCAGGAAGCCAAAAGTTCCGGTTTCACCCCCGAAATGTTGCGGGAATTGGGCGATCGCATTCCCGACGATTACGATATCCTAAACGTGGCGGCGGGATTGTACGAAAACTATCAAATTCTGCTGCAACAACAGCAACTCATCGACTACGACGAAATGATTCTCGGCGCCCTGCGGGTGCTGGAAAATGACGCCGTGCGCCAGAGTTGGCAGCAACGGGTTTTTGCAGTGTTTGAAGATGAAGCCCAGGACTCCACGCCACTGCAAAGCCGACTGCTGGAAATTTTAGCCTGTGAACCGGGTGGAAATATAACCGATTTACAAGGTTTAAATTTGGTGCGCGTCGGCGATCCCAACCAGGCGATCAACTCCACATTTACCCCCGCCGATCCGATCTATTTCCGGCAATTTTGCGAAACCTGCGACGACTTTGGGCGGCTGGCGACGATGGATCGGGCGGGGCGCAGCAGTGCTATTATTATCGATGCTGCGAACTTCGTTTTGAGGTGGGTGAATGATTCCCAATTGGCGGGGAAGGAACAGCCGTTTCGGGAACAGGCGATCCGCCCCGTGGACGCAAACGATCCCCAAGTCGATGCCAATCCCCCCGCCGTCGGACGGGGTTTGGAACTGTACCGCCCCCACGATATATATCACACCGTCACATTGATTGCAAAACGGGTAATCGAGCTTTACGAACAGCATCCCGAGGGTAAATTCGCCATTCTGGTGCGGGAAAATCGCCAGGGTGAATTTATCGCCAATGCGCTGCAAAATCCGAAGGAATATAATTTAGAAATAAATTGGGGAAAACATTCGATATCGATTTACGATGCGTCCACCAGTGCCCGACAATCCCACATCCCCAAAGAATTGCTGCGGTTGCTGCAATTTATCGATCGCCCCCACTCCCCCGACTATCTCAAAGCGACGTTAAAAGTATTGAGCGATCGCAACCGCATCCCCAACCAGGATTTTAACGCCCTCGCCGCCCAACCGGAACAATTTCTCTACCCCGGGCCCCTCGATCCCCCCCAGTCGGACGCCGTTCGCCGCTGTCGCCAACTGTGTTGCAGCCTCCTGCAAGCCCGTTTTGAACTGCCGCCCTACCAACTGATTTCCTTCCTCGCCCTTTCTTTGCAATACGAAAAAAGCGAACTCGCCACCGCCGACAAACTCGCCGCCAGAATCGCCCAGCAGTGCGGCGGAAATCAGAGCTTACCGGGCATTTTAAATGTTTTGGATGAAATTGTCAGTTCGGAACGGTTTGAACCCGTAGAAGCGGACGAAGAGGGGCGATCGGACGAGAGTATTTTCACCCGTCCCGGGCAATTAACAATTGTCACGATGCACAAAGCAAAAGGCTTGGATTGGGATTACGTTTTTCTTCCCTTTTTGCACGAAGGAATCCTGCCCGGAACCCTGCGAGTCCTTCCCCAGACGCGATTTTTGGGGGAATTTACCCTGTCCGAAGTTGCCCGCGCCCAAATTCGCGCCAACTTGCACGATCGCCGTCCCCTCCCCGACGTGGCGACGGCTTGGGAAAAGGCGGGACACCTGAAAACCGCCGAAGAATATCGACTGTTATATGTGGCGATGACCCGGGCAAAACGGCTATTATGGATGTCGGCATCCGCCTTAGCTCCTTACTCCTGGCAGCGCCCGGACAGCTTGCAGGAACAGCGCCCCTGTCCGATTTTGGCACCGTTGAAAAAGCGGTTTCCTGAGAGTTTTGTTTTCCTGTAGAAAGGGGAGAAATAGGGGAGGGCGAATGCCAGCGAGCCCCTACATTTCACGGGGAAATGTTAAATTAGATCAGTATCTCGGTATTTCCCAACTCGGCATCAGGGAGCATCGATCGCCCTCGGGACTGTCGCCCAATGAAAAACTCCGCCGAATTGAGCCTGTTATTATGTTCAAACTCAGGTTTCCTCTGTTGCCAGTATTAATCGGAATTGTCGCGCTGTTGAATGGCTGCGAACCGTCGAGTCAGCCCTTTGAATGCACGGACGCGATCGGTTGCGTCACCATCCCCCCCGGAGAACCGATCAAAATCGGCGTTCTCCAGACCCTCAGTGGCGGTTCCGCCCCCGGCGGCACGGATCAAACCCGCACCATTCAATTGGTTGTAGAGCAGCGCGATCATACATTACTCGATCGCCCCATTATTTTGCAAGTGGAAGACGACCGCTGTTCACCGGAGGGGGGGGCGAACGGTGCCCTGAGAATTGTCGCCGACCCCCAGGCGATCGCCATTTTGGGGACCAACTGTTCCGGCGCCGCCGTCACCGCCGGCAAAATCATGTCGGAAGCGGGACTGGTGATGATCTCGAGCGCCAACACCGCCCCCTCCCTGACCGCCATAGGTCAGATCCGAGGTCAGGACTGGCAAGCGGGCTATTTTCGAGTGATTTATAACGACGCAACGACCGGGAAAGTCGCCGCCGAATTTGCTCGCTGGGTACTCGGAATTGATGCCGTGGCAACCCTTGATATGGACAATCTATACTCCCGAAGTCTGACCCAAATTTTTCACCAAGCCTTCACCAATATCGGCGGTAAAATTGCCTTTTCCGGGACGATTAATCCGGAAGATTTAGACTTGAAACCCGCCCTAAAATCCGTCTTTAATTCTTCAGCAAAATTATTATTTTTTCCCTTTGGAGAGCCGGAGAAAAGCCTGCTATTAATGCGGCAGGCAAAATCTATGATCGACTCGGAAGGGGGAGAAAATATGATGTTTTTGGGGGGTGAATCATTGATGTCGGAACAATTTATTCGGCAGGCGGGAAGCGACGGAATTGGCACTTATATAGCCGGCCCCGCTTTAGTGTCCAGCCCCGAAATCGAAGCCCTCGAATCCGCCTACCAATCCAAATATAAAGAACCGCCCCTCACCACCCTCTACAGTTTTGCCAGCGACGCGACAAATTTGCTTTTGGATACCATCGCTGATGTCGCGATCGCTGAACCCGACGGAACCCTCCACATCGGGCGTCAGAAACTGCGAGAAGCCCTCTATTCGACCGAAAACTTTCCGGGACTCACCGGTCATCTCACCTGCGACCAATTTGGCGATTGTGGTGCGATCGAATTCAACATTTACCGCCTCGACGATCCGAAAGCGGGGGTGAAGGGGTTGAGTCGAAATATCGTTTATTAAATCAGGGTATAGGATGTGCTGAACAGTTTAAATTCGCTTGACGAGCCTCAGACCTCTTACAATTGGAACGAAAAAATTTGATGAAATATCCGCTCAAAAAAATTCATAAACGCTGGAAAAATATCAGCATAACCACCAAGTTTACCAGTGCATTTGCAGTGTTGCTATTGTTGATGATGTTGCTGGGCATTACCGGCTACATTTCCCTGGTAATCGTGCGACGCAAAACGGAATCCGCCATTGTGGTCAGCAGCGAAATTCAACGGCTGGTTTTAGAAATGGATCGCGGACTACAGGCAGCCCGGGTACACCAGCGAGATTTTTTCCTGCGATATCCGGAAATCGGATTCGCAGAGGCCCGGGACACCTACGCCAAAAATGCGGTCAAACATATTGCGGAAGTCATCACCTTCAGTTATGAATTAAAAAAAATAACTTCTAAGTCCGAATTCGGCCAAAATTTTCAGGCAAAGCAATCCGATATCAACCTATTTTTATCGTCGGCAAAGCGCTATTCAAATACATTTTTAGAATCCGTGGAACTGGTGACAACTCTCGCCGCCGAAGAAACGGGACTGGTAGCAAAAATCAACCAGGTTTCCTCGTCCCTACGGGAACAGTTGGAGGGAAAGGAAGACGAGTTAACCGACCTCTACTTGCAAATGGAGTTCTATGAAAAAGACTATTTGGTGACGAAGCAACGGCCATTCATGCAGTCCGGTTTCAATGTCGCCTCCCAACTTCGCCAAGAAATTGAGACGAGCCAGACCCTGAGTTTGGAAGACAAAGAAAAGGCTTTTAAAAGCTTGCAAAATTATCGCGAACTGGCGACTCAAATGCTCCAGATAGATGCGGAGATCCGGCGGCGGTTTCGGGACTTTGAATTGCAGGCCGAATCCATCGATCCGATCGCGGCGGAGTTAGTGACGTTGGCGGGGGAGGAAGTGGAACGAGCCCGCCGAGAAATTCAGCACACCAGCCAACTGGCAGCGACCATTTTGGGGGCGACGATTTTCGCGGGACTGCTCCTGGCCGCCGCGATCGCAAAACTGTTAAATGATAGTCTCACGACCAACATTGTCAAATTGACCCGGGTGGCGGGAGATTTGCAAGCCGGAAGTTTGCAGGGACGGGCAAAAATCGACAGCGGAGACGAGTTAGGTTTGCTGGCCGAAAGTTTCAACGCGATGGCCGATCGCATCCGGTCGTTAGTGGAAAATTTAGAACAGCAGGTAGCAGAACGGACGGAAGCTTTGGTGCTCTCGAACGAACAGTTAAAACAGGAAGTTCGCGATCGCAAAACCGCCCAGGAAGAGGCCCAGCGATCGCGGGAAATTGCGGAATCCGCCAACCAAGCCAAAAGCGAATTTCTCGCCAATATGAGCCACGAATTGCGGACGCCCTTGAACGGCATCCTCGGCTACACTCAAATTTTATTGCGCGATCGCGACCTAGCCCCCAAACGGCGGGACGGAGTGCAAATCATCCACGACTGTGGCTCCCACCTCCTCACCTTAATTAACGACATCTTAGACCTGAGTAAAATTGAAGCCAGAAAATTAGAATTGTCTCCCAAACCCTTCCACCTGCAAACCTTTTTAATGGGGGTGGTGGAAATTTGCCGCATCCGCGCCGAACAAAAAGAAATCGCCTTCACCCACCGCGATGTCACGCCCCTCCCCACGGCAATTATCGGCGACGAAAAACGCCTGCGCCAGGTGTTGATCAATCTGATCGGAAATGCCATCAAATTTACCGACTCCGGCGGCGTGACGCTGAACGTGGAAGCCTCGGATAATCTCGACCCCGATTCCCAAATGGTGACGCTGCGCTTCCAAGTTCAAGATACCGGCATCGGCATGACCCCCGAACAACTCGATCGCATTTTTCAGCCCTTTGAACAGGTAGGGGACAGCAACCGCATGGCCGAGGGGACGGGGTTGGGCCTAGCCATCGCCCGCAAAATCGTGCAGATGATGGGCTCGGAGGTGTCCGTCGAAAGTCAACCCGGACGGGGGAGCTCGTTTCAATTCGCCGTCGCCCTCCCCGTCGCCACCACCTGGACTCTCGGCCCGGTTTCCCCCACCCGACGGGCGATCGTCGGCTACCGGGGGCCGCGGCGGAGTATCCTGATCGTGGACGACCGCTGGGAAAATCGCTCCGTCGTCGGCAATTTACTCGCCCCCCTAGGATTCGAGGTCCGGGAAGCCGAAAACGGTCAAAGCGGCTTGAAACGGGCCGTGGAAACTCCCCCGGATCTGATTATCACCGATTTGGTGATGCCGGTGATGGACGGCTTTGAAATGGCCCGGCGGCTGCGGCGCCTGCCCGAGTTCGGACGGGTTCCGATTTTCGCCTCTTCGGCCAGCGTTTTCAACATGAACCGCCAAAAAAGCGAGGAATCCGGCTGCGATGCCTTCATTCCCAAACCCGTCCACGCCGAGGAATTGTTCGAGAAAATCGGAGATTGTCTTAGCTTAGAATGGATCTACGAGGAGCGATCGGAATCCGCCGACCTGGAGCCTCCGGCGACAGAATCGGTTGTGGATGATTGGACTCGGGTTCCCTTACCCGCCGAGGAGTTGGCGACTCTCCAAGATGCCGCCGCCATTGGCGATGTCGAAAATATCGAGCGATCGGCAACTCGCCTGAAACAGTTGTCGCCCGAATTGGCCGCTCTCGGCGATCGCCTACTGCAACTCGCCCAAGAATTCGACATGGAAGAAATTCAAATTTTGGTCAACCAATATTCAGAGCATCTCGATGAATAATGAACGGCAAGCTCAGATCCTGATCGTCGATGACACGCCCACCAACATCAAAGTTCTGTTCAACTTGCTCAAGGAGTCCGGCTTCAAAGTGCTGGTGGCGAACTCCGGCGAAGCGGCCCTCTCCAACCTGGAGAAGGCGACGCCGGATCTGATTTTGCTCGACATTCAAATGCCCGGAATCGACGGCTTTGAAACCTGCCGACGCCTGAAAGATAATCCCGCGACGCGGGAGATTCCGGTGATTTTTATGACGGCGTTTTCCGATGTCGAACACAAAGTCAAAGGCTTGGAATTGGGAGCCGTCGATTACATCACCAAACCCTTTCAACACGAGGAGGTTTTAGCCCGAGTAAAAGTCCATTTAAAAATACGCCAACTCACCCAAAACTTGGCAGAAAAAAATGCGGAACTGCAACAGTTGACCCACAGCCTCGAACACCGAGTCGAAGAGCGGACCGCCAATCTCCAACGAACCCTCGAAGAGTTGCAGCGGACTCAAGATCAGTTGGTCAACCACGAAAAAATGTCAGCCCTGGGACAGTTAATCGCCGGGGTCGCCCACGAAATCAACAACCCGATCAATTTTATTTCCGGCAATCTCAAATACGCGGAAGACTACATCCAAGATTTGCTCGACCTGTTGTCACTGTACCAGAAAAAAAATCCGCAACCGGACTCAGAAATTGCGGATAAAATCGATGAAATAGACCTGGATTATTTGTTGGCAGATCTGCCCCAACTGATCTCTTCCATGAAAGAGGGAACCCGTCGGATTTCTCAAATTAGCACCTCTCTCCGAACTTTTTCCCGGTCGGACACGGATGCCCAGGTCGAATTCGACATCCACGACGGCATCGACAGCACCCTGCTGATTTTAAAACACCGCCTCAAAGGCAACGATCGCCGTCCCGCAATTCAAGTTATCAAAAACTACGGAAACTTACCCGAAATCCACTGTTATCCCGGACAATTAAACCAAGTGTTCATGAACCTCCTCAGTAACGCGATCGACGCCCTAGAAGAATCCAACCAGGGACTCTCAAAAGCGGAAATAGAAGCCGAACCCAACCAAATCGCGATCGCCACCTCCCTCGACCCCTCAAACCCAATCGCGATCATTTCCATCCGCGACAACGGCCCCGGCATCGCCGAACCGATCCGCGCCAAAATCTTCGATCGCCTCTTCACCACCAAATCCGTCGGCGTCGGCACCGGTTTAGGACTCTCCCTCTCCCGCCAAATTATCGAAGAAAAACATCGCGGAAAAATCCTCTGCAATTCCCAACCCGGTTCAGGCGCCGAATTCCTCATTCAAATTCCGATCAACCAGTGCGGAAAAACCTGACAACTCTCAATCCATCCCCAACCCATCATCTGCGAAAATCTGCGAAATCTGCGGATAAAAATCCGATTTCCTGCCCCCCATCCCCCATTCTCTGATAATCTAAAATAATAGAGATCAACCCATCGATCCGTGCAGAATCCGTTCCAACCATCCGATCGCGCCCTCAACCCTTCCGATTGGCGCTGGCCCTGGTGGCCCCTCGTCCCCCTGTACCCCTTCGGCCAACGGCGGACGATCCGCCGGGAAGTCGTCCCCGATCGCGTCTGGAGCTTCGAGCAAGTTCAGGGTATCCTCTACGTTACCGTCCCCATCCGCATGACGGTGATCCGCATGGACACGGGCGGACTACTGGTTTACGCCCCCGTCGCACCCACCCGCGAGTGCATCCGCCTGGTGGGCGAGTTAGTCGCCCAACACGGCGACATCCGCTATATCATCCTCCCCACCGTTTCCGGCCTCGAACACAAGGTTTTCGTCGCCCCCTTCGCCCGCCAATTTCCCAAAGCTGAGATTTTCGTCGCCCCGGACCAGTGGAGTTACCCCTTCAAACTGCCGCTGAGTTGGCTGGGTTTGCCGAAAAAACGCACCCACATCCTGCCCCGGGACGGTTCCGAAACCCCCTTTTCGCGGGAATTCAGCTACGCCATTTTAGGTCCGATTGATTTGGGACTCGGCCCCTTCGAGGAAGTCGCCTTTTTCCACTGGCGATCGCAAACATTATTAGTCACAGATACCATCGTTTCCGTCCCCGAAAATCCCCCCGAAATCGTCGATCTCGACCCCTATCCCCTGCTATTCCACGCCCGCGATCGCGGCGATGAAATCATTGAAGATACCCCCGCCACCCGCCAAAAAGGATGGCAGCGAATTTCCCTTTTCGCCTTTTATTTCCAACCCAGCGCCCTGGAAGCGGTGGCACTCAAACAGGCCCTCAGAGATGCCTTAAAAGCCCGCGATCGCTCCCGAAAAGCCTATTTTGGTTTATTTCCCTTCCAGTGGAAACCGGGCTGGAAACAGGCCTTCGACGCCCTGCGGCGGGGCGGAAATATCTTCGTCGCCCCCATACTCCAAACCCTGATTTTGAACCGGGCGCCCAAAGAAACCCTGGAATGGGCCGATCGCGTCGCCCGGTGGAATTTTCAACGGATCATCCCCTGCCACTTCGACGCCCCCGTAGAAGCCACCCCCGAGGAATTTCGGCGGGCGTTCGACTTCCTCAAAGCCGACGAAACCTCCCAAATGGGCTACCTGGGCAGTCCCGCCCACCCCCTGCCGGAGGCGGATTTTACCCTGCTGCGGGACTTAGAAGAACGCCTGAACAAACGGGGCATCACCCCGCCGCGAAAGACCTTATAGGAACTTTGCATCGGATCCCGGGTGCGGGGGGTGGCCAGGGAATCTAAAATCCGGGCGCCGGGCCTTGCGCCCCTACCACAATGATCGACTCCCCTATCTTTGCCCGTTCCCAGCTATCAGCAACCCCGTCTGTTCTCGGGACAAAAAAAATCAAGGCGATCGCGACTATTGACGTCCCCGAAAATCTGTGATACCGTTCGGCTCATATTACAAACTTGGGGCTTCCAACTGGGCAGCAAGGACGGTCTTAGTTATTCGGCATTTTTGTCGGCGTGAGAATCCGGCCGACGTCGTTCCGCCTCGGCGGCGATCGTTTCAATTTCCTTCACATCTTCCCCGTGCGTCTCTCGATAGCGTTGCCGGTTCCGGCGAATTTTCGCCAAATGTTCTTCGATATTATCAGCCGTCAACAACACCCCAAAGTCCCCGGGAAGATCCCGTCCCGTCTCCCGATAGTCGAAGACCCGATCCAACACCAAATCCCCCAACTCTTTGCTGAAGTGAGAGGATTCGTAGTACCATTTCATCGAGGTCGTTTGGTCTTCTGGGGCCGGAACTGCCTCCGTCGTCAGGCTGGTGTAACCGCTGAAATCCCAAATCGGAAACGGGGGGCGATCGTGGCGCCGCGCCTCTTGCTCGTTGATCTCGACCAACTGGCGTTTCCACATTTCAAACTCGTCCCACAAGTTGAGGGAGGCAATGAGTTCTAGTTGGCGGGCGTGGCAGGGGTTGATCGATAAAATTAAATCCACTTCATCCCGATAAGCCGTACTCAGCAGCCGGCGATAATACTGCCAATTTGACTCGCCCGTTTCCGGATTGACGAAGTCATATTTATACCGGGGAGCCGGCAGGTAGAGCGTATTGGCAAATAAACTTTCGTTCGCCAAAAAAGCCTTGCGATGCCCCCCTTTTTTTAAAATTCGTTGGGGTTTATCTTGCCAACTCCGCTGACCATTCGGTAAGTAAGGCGTATGAATGGAACTCGGATCTTGGACGCGAAACGTTCTGAGGCTGGCCTTCCAGGCGTCGTTGGAGAGAAGTACCGGAAAAAAATCGCCGCGCAGCGTCCACAAATTCCGCCGGCCCGCCAAGGATACCGCCAGCCGATCTTCGCTAAAATCGGGTTTATTTTCTCGATAAATATTGAAGACGAAAAAATCGAGTCCCAGGACAGATTGTCGGACGGGCCGGGTGGCGTGGGTATGTTGAAAGTAACGTAAAATCTCGTACATATTGGCCGCCGACAACCCCAAGTTGTAGCGGGGGCGGACTTGAGAATTCCAGCCGGGATGCTCCGTATCGTAAGCCTGTTCCGCCCGGGACGAACCCAAAATCACTCCCCCGGGTGCCAAGCGGGCGGCGATCGCGGCTTTCCCCAGGCGGAGATGTTCGCTGAAGTCCGGCTTCAGGGTATTAAACCCTTCGATTTGTATCGCTCCGAAAATACCAAAGGGATCGACGATCCAGTTGAAAGAAGCGAAACAAATGCACAAAAATAAAAAGTACGAAAACCAGAGTTTCAGATACAGTTTAGATTTCATGATGATTTAAAACTGAAAATACAGAAATTCGCTGACCTGGGAGAGTCGAGTCAGACACAGTAAATTGAGGGCAGCCGTGAACAGCGCCCAACCGTAGGCGGGCCGCCAACGCAGTTGTTTCAAGAAGCGCCGGTCGGAGTCAATTTTGTAGGTTTCCAGGGCGGGGTTGTAATCGCGGAGCAGTTCCTGGGTATTGGGCAAAAACCAAACGATGATCAAAAGCATCGCAAAAAATTTCTTGGGGAAAATAAATCCGTCTTCGGATAAACTGAAGCCGTTGAATCCGAGCATGGACCCGGACATGGCGATCGCGCCGTCCAAGCTCTCGGCTCGGAAGAAAACCCAGGCCAAAACGACAGCGGCAAAGGTCACGAGCCGCGCCATTCCGCTCCCCCACCAGGTAGACTTTTTCAGATCGTGTCCGAGGCCGCGGCGGAAATTTTGCCAACCATGATTGACCGTCAGGTAAACGCCGTGCAGGCCGCCCCAAATCACGAACGTCCATCCGGCGCCGTGCCAAAGTCCCCCCAACAGCATGGTGATCGTCAAATTCAGATATCGCCGGACATTGCCGTGGCGGGAACCCCCCAGCGGGATGTATAAATAATCCCGCAAAAAACGGGAAAGGGTCATGTGCCAGCGCCGCCAAAAATCGATGATGTTGACCGATTTATAAGGGGAGTAAAAGTTGAGGGGCAGTTGAATGCCGAACATTCGGGCGATACCGATGGCCATGTCGGCGTACCCGGAAAAGTCAAAATAGAGTTGAAACGTGTAGGCCAAAGCCCCCATCCAGGCGACCAATAGAGTCAGGTTTTCGCCCTGTGCCGCCGCCGCAAAAACCGGGTTTCCATAGGCCGCGATGCCGTCCGCCAGGACGACCTTTTTAAACAAACCGATGGAAAAAATCGTGATTCCGACCGACAGATTGTCCGATTTGATCCGATAAATTTCCGGGCGCTTAAATTGGGGCAGGATCTCTTGGTAGTGGACGATCGGTCCGGCGATGAGTTGGGGAAAAAACGTGACAAACAGACAGTAATGAAAAAAGTTGGTCGGGGCGACCTCTCCCTTGTAGGCATCCACCAGGTAGGCGATCTGCTGGAACGTAAAGAAAGAAATTGCCAGGGGCAGGACGATTTGACCCAACTGAAAATTCGTGCCGCCGATGGCGTTGATATTTTCGACGAAAAAGTTGGCATACTTGAAGTAGCCGATCGCGGCCAGGTTGAGGGCAATCCCAAAAATCAACAGCCCCTTTTTTCGGAAAGGACGCTCCCAACTGCCGCCGAGTTTGACACCCAGAAAATAGTTGATGCCGACAGACGAGAGGATTAAGATCAGATATTTGGGATTCCAATATCCGTAGAAAAACAGGGAGGCAAAAACCAACCACGCGATCGCGAACAATCCGCCCTTCCAACGGGCGACTAGAAAAAATCCGATCAGAGTGACGGGCAGAAACAGGAAGATAAATTCGGGGGAATTAAATAGCATGATTGGAATCAACCTCGGTCGGCTGTTATTTGGGCGAAATCAACGGGATGGCTGCGAGGTTCATCGTCGTCTCTGAAGGAGATTGTGGGCGCGACATTACAGAAATTTTTTGATCGATAGAACAGCCAACAAAAAGACAAAAAATGCACTCCCCATCTGGAGTTGTACTTTATTCAAAGGCAACCGTTTCTCCAGTCCAGTTTTGCCAGCCATAAAATAAGTCAACAGGGCGACGGCGGCGGCGGCCAGGAGTTTCAATAAGTTGTCGCCGTGGACGTAGAGGGCCAGACTCAAAAATGTGAACGGATCGTAGTCGCCGACTTCGTAGGTCGGCACGATCGCCGTTTCCCAGGTTTCGCCGCCATCCACCGATTTAAACACCTTTCCCCCCGGGGAACCGAAGCCATAGATGGTGCGATCGACGGCGTAAGAGGGCGAGAATTTGATCGGCACGGAGGCGGAGGGTACGTTGTCAATTCGGGCTAAATACACCGCCTCATCGATGGGAGTGAAGCTGTCGCCGTCATCGACAGTTTTGAACGTTCCCCTTCCCCTTACGGTCGTCAAAAATGTGCGATCGCTCCCGTAGTCGGGCGACAGCGCGACGGCCTCTATATAGCTATTTGCTCCCCCCGGTAATCCGGCAATTGGGGTCCAACTTTGACCGCCGTCGGCGGTTTTAAACAAACCCCGGTTCGTCCCCGAAATCAGGGTTTGATCGACTTGATAGTTGGGCGAAATTGCCAACTCCAGCCAGCGCCTCTCGGTGGAGTCAGCGCGGTCGGTCATCTCCCGCCACGATTCGCCCCCATCGACACTCTTGAATACTCCCTCGCTCCCCGATGCGTAAAGCGTCCGGTCCGAGGCAAAATTGGGGGAGATGACAAAAGCGGTCAATCGAGAATCTAAATTGTGTAAAATCGAGAAGCTGCCCCCCGCGTCGGTTGACCGGTATATCGTCCCCTGATTGGTGGCCAGGTACAGGGTGCGATCGCCCGCAAAGTTGGGAGAGACGGCAATCATCGTCCCCCGGACAAATTTGCCGGGAACTCCTTGTAATCGGACAATTTCCCAACTCTCGCCGCCATCGCCCGACCGACCCAAAAAATCTCGCAAAAAACCCAAAAACACGGTGTTGTCTGACCGATAGTCGGACGAAAATGCGATGTCAAAGTACCGGCGCGGGTCGTCGATCGGTTCTTGAAAATTGCGGGTAAAGCGGGGCACTTCCAACCCTTTTTTCATCGGCCGCCAAGTCGCGCCGCCATCGGGGCTGATGTGGGCTTTTCCCACATAGTCGGCGACGGCGATCGTCCCATCTTCTTGATAGTCCGGCGAGACGGCGAGGCCGACAACCAACCGGCTCGACAGGGCGTCCAATTCTCGCCACACTTGGCCCCCATCTGGGGATTTAAATATCCCGTTGAACCCCGCCAAAAAGATCGTTCCATCCCGGTCAAAGGTATCGGAAAATTCCAAATCGTTGAAATGGGGTTTGTCAAATTGAGGTTCATCTGCCTGCTCGCTTTTGGTCAACCCCCGGCTCGACTTTTGCCACCGATTTCCACCATCTTCGGAGTAAAAGATGCCCTCATCCCAGGTGGCGGCCCACAGGGTAAAATCCGGGGAACCGTCGGAGGCGATCGCTAGATCTCTGACGGAGCGATCGGACAGACCCCGGTTCACCTTAGAGAAAGAAACCCCGCCGTCTTCGGTTTTTAAAATCCCCTCATTTTCGGTGCCGATCCAAAAGGTATTGTCGGCGGCAAAATTGGGGGAAAACGCCGCGGCATTAATCGCCCCACCCCCCTCCAATTCAAATTGTTTTTGCCAAGTTTCACCTCCGTCTTGAGACAGGTAGATGCTGCCCCGATTGTCCCCGGCAACCACCGGATTGGTCGCCGCAGCCGAAAAGCCGACGACCGTCACTTTGCCGGCATCTTCGAGAACTGAATACCATCGCTTTCCACCATCTTTCGTTTTATAAAGTCCTTTCTCCTCGCCGGCGGCAAAGACCAGATTGGGAGCCTGTGGAGAGCTGGCCAGTAAATCGATACTCAGATTGTCCAAACCTTCGTTCACCTGGGTCCACGAAAGGCCCCGATCGGGGGATTTATATATGCCATTACCCAAAGAGGACACGAAGACCGTTTGGGGATCTTTTGAAGATATCGAAATCGAAAATAAATTGGCTCGGTTATTCAATCCTTTCCACACCCGCTCCCAAGTCTCCCCCGCATCCGTTGACTTGAGCAAGTTCCCTCTCACTGTAATGAATAAAGTTCGATCTTCACCGTAGTTGGGGGAGAGTTCGACGTGGTAGGTGTCGTCGTGGGGCCGATGGGCGCGGGCCCCGTCGGTATCGAACCAGAAAACGGTGAGACAGAACAGCAACAGACAACAAAGAATCCGGCCGAGAGACCCGAATTTTTTGGGGAGAAATTGAACAATTTTTGGCATCATTTTTTTTTGACTTTTACATCGGTCTTAACTTCCGCACAGGGAGTCAACCGTGCTGCAATAGTGAGATAAAGTAGCCCCACATCGCTCGAAAGACTCCCGACCCTTTTTTTCTGCGTCTTCAGAAAGTTGCGTTTCCAGGGGTCTTGGGGTTCTCACAATACGGCCGGCGTTGATATTTCCTTGATGATCTCCCACGTGCCGCATCCCGGTGGTTTTAAGCAGTTGATAGTCCTCGGAAAAACCACCCCCGATTTCTAAAAATTTCTGCAACGCTTCAAAAACCAAATCGGTCTGTTTGATCATCTGATGATAGGTGATCAATAAACTGCGCTTTTTGCTGTCAATCAGTCGGGCATACTGTTCCAACATGGACAATCGTCCCGCGTAATAGTTGAGGATTTGTTCTTCGTTGAGATGGGGTTTAAGTGAGGCGATACTGGCTAAACTTCTTCGGGGTTCTCTCAACAAAAAAATACTGTACAAGTTGTCCGACAAGAGAAATTCATCGTCCGCAAATTTGTTGTTGTGTAAAACCTTATCTAAGATGTATTTTTGATTCATGCTCAAGTTTTTTATATCTCGGAGAGTCCGGAACTCTTGAGCTTCCCAATAGACTTTTAACATCAAACGCTTGAAGTCGATTTCCGAAGTATATTGGATGTGGGTTTCACCGTAGCCAATGATGTCGGGGTTGGAGTTGAGAATGTGAGTCAATAAGGAAGAGCCGGAGCGCATATGGCTCAGGATAAAAAGGATGCGACAGGGTCGGCTTCGACCGACCAGATAGTAGGGATTCTCGGTGGTATCAATTCTAAAATTTTGATATTTTTGAATGATTTCATTTTTTACCAGCCGAATTGATGGGCGTATTTCCATCGAGTTTACCTTCACCTTTTCGATATTTTGCGATCGCATTTCCCAATGAACCCATGTTGATGACATTTTTTTGCCGATATCGAATCAACAGTTGATCGCTTCTTCGGCATTTAGCCATTCGGACCATTCATTTAACAGCACATCATAGGAACCCGCCTGACCCGGGGGATATTCCCCCTGCTCGATGAAGTTAATCAGATTTGGCAGCGCCTTCAGATAATCATAATTATGTTTGGGGGGGTGCAACGTCCAGGCGTCGGTCGAGGATAAATCCGCCCGGATAAAATTCGCACTTTTTAGCCGGTGATTCGTCATCACCTCGAACGATTCGAGTGCCCCTTGAATGGGTTCGACTTGGGGCCGCAACTGACGCTCAACTTTGGCAAATGATGATTGAAAGGGCGGGGGAAGATGTCTCGACAGCATCGGGTAATATTTCCACATCAAGGGGATGGGAGCCAGTCGGGCAAAGCGCTGCTTGTTGACCAAATAGGTCCTCATGCTAAACGTTTGGTGGCCGTAAAAGCCTTCTTCTTGGCTCGCATTGGCCAGGTGCAAGGGTAGACCTTCCGGCAGCGGCGGACCGCAAAAGGGGCGGATTGTCACAATTTTAGGATGGGATTCCATCAACCGGACGGCCGAATTAATCCAGTCGCCATCGGCTTTTTGGTGCAGGAGCATATCCGCATCAAAATGTAGGTAATAATCGGTGGCAGATGCTTCGATACAGTACAGCGAGGCATAAACGGTCGAACCTTTCCAATTGTGCGTGTGGTCGAGCATCCGTTGTGCCGGCTCCACACCGAAATACTTTTGATAGACGTTTTGAATTTGAGTCGAATCGTAATCGATCTTGACGATTCTGTCGATGACTCCCCGGTCAACCAGGGTTTGGCACGCCGCCTCCAGTTCTTGTTGAGTTCCCACCCGATATCGACCGGGCATAAATCCGCTCAGGGGAGCCGTGTCCATCGCCAAAACACGCTCGGCAAAGGGATGGCGACAACTGCGGATCAAATGGGGGATTGTCTGTAGCATATAAGAGACATCCGTCCGAGCGACAAGTATCCACAGTGAAACGGGAATATTCATCCTAATTTTCCTCAAATCTTTTGGTTTTGCAGTCGATCACACTCCTTGGGTTTCGGTCGGGAAGAAGCCGACTCCCGCTCCAACGATGACTCTCAATTTCTGGTGGCTGTTGTGCGATCGCGATCGGGTTGATTTCGGAATTGGATTCGTCGTTCCCCCCCCCGCTCATTTGCCGTGTTTCCCTGACGAATTCGGCTCCCTTGTGGATTCTAGCCCAGCTCTCCTGTTGGTGTCAATATAGGAACCGCAAGAAGACTCGGCATCTTCCCACATTCCTAAATTTAAAGGTCGTGGGACGTTGACCTCGAGCTGATAGCTGATAGCCGATTACTGAGAGCTTGGGTTGATTCGCCATTTGGCTATTTTGGGGCGCTCCAACGACGACTGACTCCCCCCGTCCCCCCCATCCCATCAGATGCTCCGCGCCGACTCTCTCCCTTTTTTCGCTCCGCTTAAACGGCAAATTTGAGGGGGATTTGGGATTCGGAGCGATCGCCTTTTTCAACTGCCAAATTGGCCGGGGGCGGGGACAGATGGGAAAAAATCTTGATTAGTTGAGTATCTAGTGATAGAGTTGACATGGGTGTGCGACGGCTTCCCGCCGGGGGAGCCGGATCGGCGGTGGGGCTTGGCTAATCCGTCCGTTCGCCGTAAAATGTTGACAAGGAGACGATCGCACCATGATCGAGCAACTGACGATAACCGTTCTCGTCGAAAACACAGCAGGGGCGAGGGGACTGCTGGGGGAGCACGGGCTGTCTTTTTGGATCGAGGCGGACGGCTACAACCTTCTGTTCGACACCGGACAGGGCTACGCGCTGCGCCACAACGCCCGAGAACTGGGAATCAACTTGCGGGACTCGGACGCCATCGCCCTCAGCCACGGTCATTATGACCACGCGGGGGGCTTGCCGTGCGTATTTGAAGAAACCCAAAATGCGGTTTTATTCCTGCACCCGGACGCGATCGCACCCAAATACAGTCCCCGGGGGGCGATCGGTTCGCCGATTCAGGACAAACAAACCCTTGAAGCCAACACGCAGCGGATCGTGTGGACCGAAACCCCCACAGAAATCATCCCGGGGCTGTGGCTCACCGGACCCATTCCCCGCCGCCACCCCTCAGAAGACACGGGGGGGGACTTTTGGCAAGATGGGAACCACCACTTGATTGATCGCCTCCCCGACGATCAAGCCCTGTTCGCGGAAACGCCCGAGGGATTGGTGGTGGTTTTAGGTTGCGCCCACGCCGGCACGATCAACACCCTCGATTATATTTCCCAAATCACCGGGAAGCAAAAAATACACGCCGTTTTGGGGGGGATGCACCTGCTGCGGGCGAACCGCGATCGCCTCGAAGCCACCGTCGCCGCCCTAAAACGCTACGACGTGCAACTGATCGGCGCCAACCACTGTACCGGACTCAACGCGATCGCACACTTGTGGCGTCTCGGACGCAGCATCGACTGCCGGGTAGGGACCCGATTGCAATTTAATTAGGGTGTGGGGTGTGCTCGGTGGGGTGTGGGGAAAGTTAACAGTAAAAAATTGTAAATTTTCTCTCTATTCCCCATCTGATTTAATTCGATCGTTCACCATAAAATTTACAGGAGTTAATGCCATGACGATTCACCCGCTGACACGCAATTTGGAAACCGACGAAATCACCGTCATGAGTCACGTCACCAGTACCACGGTAGTGGGCAATAAAATTTCCAAACTCGAAGCCGAACCGGGGGACGCTTCCACCTCCAACATTCACCTCAACTTTGAAGTACGGGGCAAAGATGACCAACCCTGCGTCCTCGCCCACGCCGAAGAATTGGGCATGATTCTGAATCCCAAAGATGCCCTGGAACTGGGGTTAATTTTGGTAGCGATGGGAATAGAACAGAACACCGAAGCCGAAGTCCAAGCCGTCCAAAAACGCCTCGCCGAAGCAATCGCCCAACTGCACCCCCAGGCGGTAAAGTAGAAGGGAATAGGGAGTCGGGACTCGGTATTAGGGAATCGGCGACGGGGGTAAGAAGTGGAGGGCAGGCGCGGAGGCACTGCCCCTACTACCCGTTCTGAATGTTCCCACACTCAAAATCCTCTCCCCAATCGCCCAGATTTCCACAGATCACCCTTCCATTAAATCTGTGCAATCTGCGTAATCTGCGGATCATCCCACGCCCTCAAAATGACACTGCAAATTTCTCCCAAACACCCCGAACCCGATCGCCAGGAGATCGAAGACTGCATCACCTGGCTAAGTTTCCATCGGATTTGGGGAAAACTCGAGTCCGAGACGATCGCGGCGATCGCGGAGTCCCTACGACTGTTGCGAGTGGAACCCGACGCCACCATCTACGAACAAGACGCCAACCCCCTGGGATTGTACCTGCTCAAGTGGGGGACGGTGGAAATTTACCGGGCATCCCCGGTGGGCAAAACCCACATTATTTATCGCAACGCCGGGGAACTGTTCGGGCACATCTCCCTCGGGGCGGGGGGGGAAGCGGAAAGCTACCGATCCGGAGCCGCAGCCATCGCCCGCAGCGAAATTTGGTTTTTGCCCCGCGATCGCTTCGAGGAACTCAAAACCGAGCATCCCGAAATTAACGGCGCGATCAATACCCTTTTAGCCCAGGATTTGGTGAAATTTTCCCGGCGTCTAGCCCAGGAACAGGCCCGCATCCAGGGATTGCAACCCTACGTCCGCCCCGTTCCCGTCGGAGAAACAATTATCGGCGAGAGTAAATCCGCCCGGAAACTCGCCCAACAGGTGCAACAGGCAGCCGCGGATCTCAAACCCGTGTTTTTGCACGCGCCGCCGGGAAGCGGGAAAACCTTCCTAGCCGGGATTATCCACGCCGGGTCTGGCCTCAAAGATCGCCCCTTCGCCGAAATCGACTGCGCCCAACTGCCCCGGGACGGGGCGGGAGCGGTGAATACGGATATTTTATTCGGGCGCTACGACGGGCGACAGGGGGCGATCGCACTGCTGGAACGGGGCACCCTGGTCATCGATAATATCCAACTGCTGACTCGGGGCGATCGCGATCGTCTCGCCCACTACCTCAAAACCGGGAACGCCATCCCCAACGCCCCGGTGGAAATTCAGCAGCAAGTCATGGAGCGCGCGCCCCAACCCTTCTCGGTGCGGCTGATCCTCGCGAGTCCCGGCAAACTCTCAATTTCCGGTATCGACGCCCACACGATCAAACTGTTCTCCCTCCCCCAGCGGAAAGCCGACATCTCCGCCTTCGCCCGCCATTTCCTGGACCAATTCTGCCGGGAACGGGGGCGGGCCCCCCTGCAACTGGACCAGGCCGACTTGCGACGCCTGCTGAGTTACGACTATCCCGGTAATATCACCGAATTGGAGGGCATTCTCAAACGGGCCGCAGCCATGACGCCGGAGGGGCACTCAGTGATTCCCGAACAGGTGCTCTGGTCCGTAGAGTCCAAAAAGAACGCCTTCCGGGTGGACTTGCTCAACCAAATTCCCGGGTTGCGGCGATTTCTGCTGAGTGACTGGTGGCCGGAGCGCTTCTGGTGGCCGATGATGATAATATTTGTCCCCGTCACCATCATGGGGTTGGTCGGCCCCCAAACCCGGGATTCTAATATCGCCCTGAACCTGTTTTGGGCCTGGTGGTGGCCGTTTTACCTGCTGCTGTTTCCCGTGGTGGGCCGCCTGTGGTGCGCGGTTTGCCCGTTTATGATCGTCGGGGAGTGGGTGCGGAAACTGTCCCTGTGGATTTGGCCGCGGGAGTTGTTGCCCTGGCCGAATAAATGGTTGAACAAGTGGGGCGCCTGGGTGCTGTGGGCGGGGTTCGTCGCCATTTACCTCTGGGAAAAATTGTGGGACCTGCCCCATACGGCTTACCTGTCGGCTTGGCTGCTGTTGATTATTACGGCGGGGGCGGTGATTTGTAGCGTCATCTACGAACGGCGCCTGTGGTGTCGCCACCTGTGTCCCATCGGCGGGATGAACGGGATGTTCGCCAAGTTGGCGATGGTGGAATTGCGATCGACCCCGCAGGTCTGCGGGACTCAGTGCAATACCTTTGGCTGCTACCGGGGCAGCGATGCGACGCCGGTGAATTTTCCCGACGCCCTGCCCACGGAGGGACAGGCGACGGGGGGATGTCCGCTGTATTCCCACCCGGCCCAGTTGCCGGACAACCGGGACTGTATGTTTTGCATGACCTGTATCAAGGCCTGTCCGAACCGGTCGGGGCAGTTGAATTTCCGGTTTCCGGCGGCGGATATTTGGGAGGGACACCGGGGATTTTGGGCGGAAATTGCCCTGCTGCTGTTGCTGTTCGGGGGGGTGTTCATGCACCGGTCGGAGGCGATTTTGGGGTGGTTTGGTTGGGGGGATCTGGCGATCGATTCCGACCATTTGGCGATCGCGATTCCCGTGGTCAGCGTCCTGTTATCAATCCCCCTGATCCTCACCTATTCCGCCCACCGAATCGCCCGATTTTTCGACCCGGAAATGCCGGATTACAAAACGGTAATTTACGCCTATCTGCCGATGGTGCTGGCGGGGAATCTCGCCTATTATTTGCCCTCGGCGATGACCGAGGCGGGTCGGATTCTGCCCGTCGCCGCCCGCACGTTCGGCTTCGGCGGGGACGGGTGGTTTACCCTGACCTGGAGTTTGGACGTGGCGCAGTTTCTCCAGGGCGTGACGCTCTTATCAATTTTGGCATTCAGCCTCTTTCCCCTGTTGAAAATTACCCGCCGTCCTTGGATGAAAAATCTTCCCCATATTGTTTTGATGGTGGGGTTTGTTGCCGTCTGGTTTATCCTGTTAATCTGAGTACGAGTAGCGCCGGCATCTTGCCTGCAAAAATCATTTTAAAACCATTTAAAAGAAAGCCATGAAAATTTACGATAATATTACCGAAGCGATCGGCAGGACTCCCTTAGTCCAATTGCGAAACCTGCCGAAACGCTACAATTGCGAAGCGGAAATACTGCTAAAATTGGAAGGTTTAAACCCCGCCCGTTCAATCAAAGATCGGATCGCGGGGAGTATGATCCAAGAAGCAGAAAAAGCCCAATTAATCCAACCCGGTGTTTCCACGATTATCGAGGCGACTTCGGGCAATACCGGCATCGGACTGGCAATGGTGTGTGCGGCGAGGGGTTATCAACTGATTTTGACCATGCCGGACAATATGAGTCGGGAAAGGATGGAACTGCTGAAAGCTTACGGGGCGGAAGTTGTCACCACTCCGGCTAAATTAGATATGGCGGGCGCGATCGCCCGGGCCAACGACCTCCTCGCCAGCATTTCCAATTCCTTTTCCCCCCAACAATTCAGCAACCCCGCCAACCCGAAAATTCACTACCAAACCACCGGCCCGGAAATTTGGGCGGACACAGAGGGGAAGGTCGATATTTTGGTCGTCGGTGTGGGAACCGGCGGCACTTTGACGGGGGCGGGTTACTATTTGAAACGGCAAAAACCGGAGTTGAAAATTATCGCCGTGGAACCGGAAAAGAGTGCGGTGTTGAGCGGCGAAAATCGCGCCATCCACGATATCCAGGGCATCGGTGCGGGTTTCATTCCCGACATTTTGCGGGTGGATTTGATCGATGAAATTGTCCGGGTGAGCGAGGAAACCGCCTACGAAATGGGGCGGCATCTGGCGGCCGAAGAGGGGATTCTGAGCGGGATTTCGACGGGGGCGGTGGTTTCCGCGGCGCTGTCGGTGGGGGCGCGTCCGGAGTGCCGCGATCGCGCGATCGTCGCCATCCAAGCCAGCGGCGGGGAGCGGTATTTGAGTACGAAAATGTTTGAGCCTCAAGCGGTGGTGGCGGTCAAATAGGGGCGAATCAGGGGGTGGAGTGTAGGGAAAATGAAAAATGAAAAATGAAAAATTCCCCATTCCCCTTACCTATTGCCTATTGCCTATTGCTAGCTTGCCTATTCCCCATTCCCCATTCCCCATTCCCCATTCCCTATTCCCCATTCCCCATTCCCAATTCCTCCCCATCTGGGCTGTTCACGAAGAGGCTTTGGGGCGCAACTGGGGGGCGGATTCCAACACAAAAATCATGCCCGACCTTCCCGTATCCAACTCGGTATCCATCAAGACATCCAGGACTTTTATACTCAACTCATTTTGAATCAATTGCTTCAATTGGGGTTGAATAGCCTCATCCAATTTAGAGCGAATCTCTCGGGATAAATCTTTTTGTCCCGAGTTTTTGAGTAAATTTTCGGGCTGAGTGAGACTTTCTTCAACAACGATGCAGATCCGGTCATTGGAGATATCACAGTCGATTTTTTGAGGTTGGTGGCCGAGTTCCTGACGGTACAGCTTTTGAATGTCTTGAGACAACTTTCTCTCCATTTGTCCCCGTGTCAGATTGCGACTTTCTGTCATGCCGAAAACTCCCAAACTTTGGATAGATTGAATTCCCGAAATTTGCCCATTATTGCAGTAGCCGTCAAGGTTTGGACGGGCCGAAGGGCTGAACCCATCCGCGATCGGCAATAATCTTTCAGTATAGCCGTCCTCAGCCCTGTTTCTCCCGCCTTTTGCGATATAGCAACGAGCGCTCACGTGGTTACAGTTGAAATGGGGTCAGAAATTTTCAAACCCTTATAGAAAAGCCGTTT
>NZ_JAYFER010000457.1:0-2244 GCF_055795065.1 Lyngbya sp. CCY1209 | reverse complement strand
AGGGTGGGTTAGGCGCGGCCGTAATTTTTCGGAAAAACCCACAACTTTTCATCCGCGCCGTAACCCACCATTTCCTTTTTAATGCACAGTTTGAGCAGAAACAGTCCACCAATAGACTGACCGTTGTAGAAAGGTTTCTTGTCAATCTTAGGTGGGGGGTAGAAACCGGGTTTCTAGGAGACAATTAGATGAGGACAGAACAACTCGGGTAGAAACCCGGTTTCTTGACAATCTGGGGTGGGGACGGATTTCTCAATCTGGGTCACAATAGTTTTAACAATTCTTGGAGGTTGGTGCGTTACGGCGGATTTCTCAATTTGAATCACAATTGATCACAACTCGCCGCCTAACGCACCCTACTAAATTACTACTCAAGCCCCCCTAACCCCCCAACTTTGGGGGGAATGAGAATCACAGATTCGAGTTCGACTCCCCTCGCCCAGAATTGGGAGAGGGGCTGGGGGTGAGGGCGAGAAATATTTTGGGACGAACCCAACTATTGTATAAATTACAGTAAAAAGGTGGGGACAGGGGGGCAATTTAAAAAAATAAAAAAAAACTCGCTGCGCTCGCAGAAAAAGGGTAAAAAAACGATAGTGCAAAGGATAAAAGAGCTAAAGGGAAAGATGCTCCGGGAGGGAACAGGACACCCGAAAACCGTTGATGTGGGTCAAGCTGTTCGGGTCGTTCCATGCGCGGTTCGCTGAACGGCAAGCATAAGGACGGTTGAACCACGAACCCCCGCGCAGCACTCGCTCTCCTTTTGCATTCACAAGATTAGCCAAACTATCAACATAGCTGTCGTAGATATTTTTCCCATTCCAAACTTGACCATCTGATGGCGCACCATTGTAGTTCTCATGCCAGAGGTCAGCGCACCATTCCCGAACATTTCCGTGGATGTCATACAAGCCAAAAGCATTGGCGTGTTGAAACTGACCCACGGGGGTGGTTGTTTTGCGGTAGTAGGTGAAGTCACCCTTGAAATTGTCGAGGTCGGTAGTCAGAATTTCACCGACGTGAAACGGGGTGGTAGTTCCGGCACGAGCCGCATACTCCCACTCAGCTTCACTGGGCAATCGGTAGGGTTTGCCGATTTTTTTTGAGAGGCGGGCGCACCACTCAATCGTATCATACCATGAAACTCGTTCAACGGGAAGATTGAAGCCTTTAAAATACGAAGGATCGGATTCAAGGTCGCGTTGGAGTTTGGGAAAGCTGGCAACTTGTTGCCATTGTTCTTGGGTGACGGGATATTTCCCTATTAAGAAGGGTTGGATTGTCACTCGATGTTGGGGTCTTTCATCATCAGAACTTCTGACTTCATTATCCGGCGCACCCATTGTAAAGGTTCCCCCTGGAATCAATACCATTTCCAGGGTGACTCCATTCCCCAAGTCTTCGATGATACGTTCCGCCTGGCTGGAATGACGACTAATTTCTTGTCCTCTTTCGTTAACTTTGACAACCTCAAAGGAAAAGGAAGTGGGTTTTGACAAGTAAAGAGGGGTGCTTCCTCGCCCCGATTTTTTCGTCACTAACTGAGGACGCTTGTTTTTATCCCACGCCATCTCCGGGGGCCGACAGGAGACGCGAAAACCGTCGAGGTAGTCGAGGAGGCCCGGGACGAGCCTGCGGCGGTAGGCACAGCGGCAGTCCCCAGGATTGTTGAGCCACGAACCGCCGCGGAGCACTCGCATTTCTTTATCATAATCTTGATAATCATTATTATTCTCATCCCAAACTCGCCCATCTGAGGGCGCATCTTTATAGTTGCCATGCCACGGGTCGGCGCACCACTCCCAAACGTTCCCGTGCATATCGTACAAGCCAAAAGCATTGGCAACTTTGAACTGACCGACGGGTGTGGTTTCTTGGCGGTAGACTCCTTTTACACCCGAGCTGTAGGTGTAGCCATCATAATTGGCGATATCAGTTGTCAGGGTTTCTCCAAAGTGGAAAGGGGTCGTCGTTCCGGCACGGCAGGCATATTCCCACTGGGCTTCGCTGGGCAGGCGATAAGGTTTTTTGGTGGCTTGAGCCAGTCGGGCGCAGAACTCGATCGCATCATACCATGAAACTCGTTCAATTGGGCGATTGTTTCCTTTAAATCTTGCCGGGTCGGGATCGAGATCTCGCTGAAGTTTGGGCAAGTTCGCCACCCGCTTCCATTGGGCCTGGGTGATGGGGTATTTGCCCATCAGGAAGGGTTGAATGGTGACTCGGTGTTGGGGTTCTTCCTCG
>NZ_JAYFER010000456.1:0-24339 GCF_055795065.1 Lyngbya sp. CCY1209 | reverse complement strand
TCGAAGTAGCACGGGCATCCTGCCGGTGCTGAGAATTCGGTCGAAGTAGCACGGGCATCCTGCCGGTGCTGAGAATTTGAAGTTTCACAGGCAGGATGCCTGTGCTACAGGTGGAGTTGAAGTTGTTTTGAGGGGATTGGTTTTATGCAGGATGAAATGAGCAAGGTTGCGAAACTGAAACAGCAGAAACAAAAGCGACTGATTGAAATCGGCGCGATCGCGGCGATCGCCATTATTTTGGGTGTCGTGATGCCTTTTATATTGCCCGCATTTCGCCTGAAACTGTTGGGCCGTTTTCTCTCCTTAACGATCGTCGCCCTCGGCATCGATTTGATCTGGGGATATACGGGGCTTTTGAGTTTGGGGCACGGCATCTTTTTCACCCTGGGAGGATATGCCCTCGCCATGCATTTGAAATTGCAGTTGCCGGAGGGAGAGCTACCGGAATTTTTCATGCTGTATGGCGTGGAACAACTGCCCTGGTTTTGGAAGCCGTTTTATTCGTTTCCGTTTACCTTAGCCGCGATCGTTGTCATCCCCGCGATCGTGGCGGGACTGCTGGGATATCTGGTCTTTCGGAACCGCATCAAAGGGGTTTATTTTTCCATCCTCACCCAGGCGGCATTGTTGGTATTTTTTAACCTATTCAACGGCCAGCAAAAATACATCAACGGAACCAACGGACTCAAAACCGACACCGAAATGATTTTCGGCGTTTCGGCGGGTTCGGAAACCGCCCAGTTGGCTTTTTACGAATTCTCGATTTTATTCTTAATTCTGACCTATTTACTGTGTCGCTGGCTGACGAGTGGACGGTTCGGGCGGCTGCTGGTGGCGATCCGGGATGACGAGACGCGGGTGAGATTTTCCGGCTACGATCCCACCGGATTCAAAGTTTTGGTGTTCGCAATTTCCGGGGCGATCGCGGGCATTTCCGGTTCGTTATACGCCGTCCAAAGTGGCATCATCACCCCCAGTTTCATGGAGGTCGCTTTCTCCATCGAAATGGTGATTTGGGTCGCCGTCGGCGGCCGGGGAACCCTGATCGGGGCGATATTGGGCACCCTATTAGTCCGGTTTGCCCAAACCCTCCTCAGCGAACAATTTCCCGAAGTTTGGCTATTCTTCCAAGGGGCATTATTCCTGATCGTCGTCACCGTTTTGCCCAACGGAATTGTCGGCTGGTTGCGGACGGACGGCTGGGAATATTTGCGATCGCTATTCGGTTTACGTCGCGAAGTTTCCACCTATCCCCAATTGGAAGAAGATCCCGAATTGCAACTCGAACGGGAAGAACTCGAAGGACGGGTGAAATGAGGGTGTAGGGTGTAGGGTGTAGGGTGTAGGGGAACATCTCTGGTTGCCGATATTCCCGCACCCCGTGGGGGCAACCGTCTGCGGTTGCCGGAATCAAAAAAACTCCGGTTGCCCGGACTCCCAAAAAACCGCGATCGCCCGGAGCAAAAAAACTCCGGTTGCCCGGATCAGAGAAACCTTTGAATATTTTCTATAACTAATGACAGAAAAAATCTTAGACATCGACAACGTAACCGTCAGCTTTGACGGATTCAAAGCCCTCAACGACCTCAATTTCAGTATGGATGCGGGGGAATTGCGGGTGATCATCGGCCCCAACGGGGCGGGAAAAACCACCTTTTTGGATACCATCACCGGAAAAGTTCAACCCACGGAAGGGAAGGTCTTTTTTAAAGGTCGCAATTTGCGGAATATTCCCGAATACAAAATCGCCCGACTCGGCATCGGCCGCAAGTTCCAGACGCCCCGAGTTTACCTCAACTTGACGGTGGCGGAAAATTTAGATCTGGTTTGCAACCACAATAAAAATGTATTTCCCACCCTATTTCGCCGCCCGGTTTCCGGGGAGAAACGGACGGTGGCGGGACTGCTGGAAACCATCGGTTTGGGGGCGAAAGCAGATTTGCAGGCGGAATTTCTCTCCCACGGCGAAAAGCAACGCCTGGAAATCGGGATGTTGGTCGCCCAGTCCCCCGATTTATTGTTAGTCGATGAACCCGTCGCCGGACTCACGGACGAGGAGACGGAAAATGTGGGTAATTTGCTGTTGGCGTTGGCGGAAAGTCACTCGATCATCGTCATCGAACACGACATGGAATTCGTGCGGCAGATCGCCCGAAAAGTGACGGTTTTGCATCAGGGTTCGGTGTTGTGTGAGGGCAATATGGATGAGATTCAAAACGATCCGAGGGTGATCGAGGTGTATTTGGGGGAACAGGAAGAAGAGGACATCGCGTGATGTTTATTGTCGGTCGGGTGGAGACCCGAAACCCGACACCACCCCCGCCATCAAACTCATTGATTTCAAAAACTACGAGTCATGAATTGGGAGGCGATCGCCTCAACCCCCATCCTGTGAGAATAAAGTCCGGGCTGCGCCTCACATAAACCATGTTATATCACTCTATATCAACCGTTAACTCACGGAGTATAAAACTTTTGTTAAAGCGATCGTAAATATTGACTCCACCAGCTCCTTCATTTTGACCGCCGGGAGGAGTGGGAGGATCGATATCGTTCCGAACCACTTCCACAACGCCAATAAAGTCATCATCATAAATATCTGACGATTCTAAATTATTGAGGGTCGCTAAAGTGTCACCGCCATTATTCAAAATCAGAATTGACGAGCCCGAGTCTTGAATTTCTACCCTCGTCACTCCGCTGGGGGCGCGTAGTTTGTCGATGCCCGGTTGAAAGTCGGTAATGACATCGCGATCGCTCCCGGAGGAGGCGAGGAGGAATTCGTCGGCGCCGTCTCCCCCCGTCAGCGTATCCAAATCGCGATCGCCCGATACGACATCATTTCCGCCCCCTCCGACCACCACATCATTGCCTTGCCCCCCGTACAGGCTATCATTCCCAAAGCCTCCGATCAGGTCGTCATTGTCCTTATTTCCGAATAGGATATCGTCGCCGGAATCTCCGTTGAGGGAATCGTTATTCTGTCCGCCAAATAAGGTTTCACTTCCCGCGCCCCCGATCGCCGTATCGTTGCCCTGGTTGGCGTAAAAAATGCGGGGATTGCCATTGTTGATGGCGTAATCGTCCCCTTCGAGGAGGGCGATCGCATCTCACGTCAACTCACTTGATGTAAAATTTTTGTTAAAATTAACGAGATGTTACAAAAAGTTTTCGAGCCTTGAACGAACTCATACCTACGGAATTTGTCAGCCGGATCGCGATCGCCCACCGGGTCTCGGCGGCGGAACTGAAAACGCTGCAACTGGCTTTGCAGGGCTACTCCACGGCCGACATCGGCATCGAACTCGGCCTGAGTGGGGTCGCCGTCCGCAAGCGGTTGGGCGAAGTCTACAAAAAATTTCAGATCCCCGGGGACGGGCCGGGGAAACTGACGGAATTGAAACATCGACTCCTCGAACGCTACGAGTCTCACGGACCCAACCGGATGGGGGTCGATTTTCGGATGTCGCCCGCCCCAATTGAGGGACAGGTGCCCGACGTCCCGGCGTTTTACGGTCGCGAGGAGGAACTGGCCCGGTTGCGGGATTGGATTGTGAGCGATCGCACCCGACTCGTGGCCCTGGCGGGAACCGGGAAAATCGGCAAAACGGCCCTGGCCGTGAAATTGGCGCAAGCCTTGCCCTCGGACTTCGATCGCGTCATTTGGCGGAGTTTGCGGGACGCGCCCCCCCCGGCGGAATTTTTGGCCGAGGCGATCGAAGAGTTGTCCGGTTCGCCCCCCGCCTCCCAAACCCCCGGAAAGCAAATTTCCCAGTTGATCGAGTGTTTTTGCGCCTCCCGCTGCCTGCTGGTTTTGGACGACATCGAACATCTATTTGTCCCGGGACAACTGGCCGGCTATCGGCAGGGCTATCAAGATTACGGGGAACTGCTGCGGCGGGTGGGGGAACTCAACCATCGCAGTTGCCTGGTGGCGATCGCCCAAGAGTTGCCACTGGAGGTGTCGCTGATGGCCGGAAACCTCCAGCCCGTGCGGGTTCTGCCTTTGGGTGGCCTGTCGGAGGCGGCGGGGCGGGAGCTGATAGCCGGAATTTTGGGTGGCAATAATTCACAATGTGATAAAATAGATAAGTTGGTGGCGGATTGTGGGGGAAATCCCCTGCTGTTGCGGCTGGCGAGTCAGAAAACCCAAGATGTCTTCGAGGGGGATCTCGACTTATTTATCAAATATAACGAGCATTTCTTCGGCAAGTTTCACAAACTCGCCTGGATGGGGGAATGGCTCGACCTGTTGTTCGGGCCGGTATTTGAACGGCTCGCACCGGAAGAAAAGGCACTTTTAAATCGGGCGATTCTCATGGCAGAAACGATTTATTTGAGTCGGGAGACACAATCTTTGGAGCGGCGATCGCTCCTGGAAAAGACTCATCACAATGGCATCAGATTCGATATCGACCCGGCATTCCGGCAATTTTTGGTCGAAAAAATGATGGCCGGTATGGCTGACATTTTGAACTCCCCAGATGTGGGCCAGTCCGACATCCTGAGAGCCGTGGGATTTCAGGATTTTGAGATCCGCGACAATCAGAATTTTTTGGAAAAAACGGTCGGTCAAAAAATCGGGCGACTGTTCAATCAAATGGGTTACAGAAAATTCATGAAAGGGGAGTACATCACCGCTAAGTCCTATTGGTTGTGGGCGATTCAATTTCATCCCCAGTTGGGAGCAGCCCATTTTAACTTGGGGTCGATTTACGACAATTTGCAAGAAATTGATTTAGCCAAAGAACATTACAACTTGGCGAAAAACTATCAAGCCAAAGGGAAATATTCAGCCGCGAGTAATTTGGCGCGGTTGGAGATTCTAGCCGGAAACAGCGAAGCCGCGATCGCATCCATTTCCCCCATTCTGGACGAAGTGGAAATCGACTCCATCCGGGCGGCACTCTTAAAAAATCTGGGCTGGGCTTATTTTGCACAAGGACGCCATTCGGAGGCGGAAGAACAACTGAAAGAGGCGATCGCATTGGAACCGAGTTCCGTCGCCGCCTACTATCTCCTGGCACAGGTTAAGGAGGCGGCGGGGGAGGAACAAACGGCTTTGGACTATTGGCGGGAGGGACTCCATATCAGTCGCGAGAAAACGAAGTTGAAAGATGAATCCTGGAAATATCCCGAATTCAAACAATGGGAAACCGAGGCAAAGCGACGGGTTGACGGAATCGAAGAAACCGAACTGGAAGAAGATATCATTCCATTTGACAGGTCATAATCTTCTCCTTGGGAAGCGATCGAAATTGAGGGTGGGGGGGATGCCTCAAGGCGGACGATCCCCCCGTGCGATCGCGGATTAGGTGGGAGGCACGATGTCGCAATCATCATCGTTGTCATCGACGTTATTGGCGGTCTGGATTGCCGGGAGTTCGGGAGTCGCCGAGATGGTGGAAACCCCCTGGAATGCAGGTTGGGTGGAATTTAAGGTAGACAGAGACATCAATAAAATTGCTGTGGTTGTTAAGTTCATTTGCCGTTCCTCCCGAGAGGTGTGAGTGCCTTCACAATACTTCTCGGCTAAAAACGCAAGTTTTATGCAAACGGGCGGAAAAAAGTTTCCCAATTCCCCGGGCCAGCCCCGGGGAATTTGTCGGAAGCAAAATCGGCGAATGACGACTCATTGGGTACGCAGTTTATACGAACGGGCGATCGCGACTGATTGCAGATGGCGAACTTCCGTTTGGGAATTCCCCCCGTCGCCGGACGCATCAGATCGGTTTGACCCTATTTCCAGCCGATTCTTATTCGCTTATTTAGGAATTCGTATTTCCACTGAAATTTGATGGGTGAACACCGCCTCCCCTCTCGGTAGTTTCACGGATAATTAATCTAACTTCGCCGCGATCGCGATCGCCCCAAATTCATACGAGGCGGACTTTGCGGGGCGAAATGTTGCCCCCTTAAATAGAACTGTTAAAGACAGTCAGTTTCGGAAAAATCAATCCTCTCCAAATCCAGAAGAACACCGAAAAATCCTGCGATCGACAAAACGGTTCGGAGCGATCGGCCAATTGAGTCCGCCTTGAAATCAATTTCAAGGCTAATAGCAAAAGTCCACGCAAGCGTGGACTCGGTTTTGGCAATGGTGTCCTCACCGCCTTGGCAGTTGCTATAGTGCGATCGACATTTGCAATCCACAAAGCGAGGATTTTTGCTGGTCGGGGCGGTTCGCTGGCCCGCCCCGACGGGGAATTGATTTCCCAGCGATTTTTCGGAGACAATGAAGCTTTAAAGTAAGTTTGACAGACAATATACTATCGCGAGCCGGGTTTCGTACTCCGACCCGTCGATTTCAAAAGCTGCGAGTCACGACTTGGGGGGCGATCGCCTCCCATTTTTGACTCACTTTGGCAACTGTAACCGTTTTTTGAAGTTCCCGAACTTTTAACACGATCAAGTATTCGTAGAAAGCTTGTAAAGTACACCAGGCGAAACCGGCGTGACCGTCCCAAATGCCTCCCAATATGAAATACATATAAAGGAAGCGAATCAGGGGGCGAAAGGGCAGGCGCAATGACAAATCTTTGAGGGCGCGTCGTCGTTCCACTTCCGAGGAACCGAAAAATAAATTCCAAAAGTCAACTTTTTGAGTCGATAATTGATAGATGGTTTCGACGGCTTCATCAGTGGAATAGCGGTTGTGTTTTTCCAGCCAGCGAGACAATCCTTTGCTGCAAGTGTAATGGGGATAACTTGCTTTTAAATATCCGACTTCACCGCCACAGATTTCCCGTTCCGCGTGGCCGTAGTCGGTGAAGCGAACTTTGTCCCGGCGGAACAGGCGCATCTGATAGCGGGGATATTGGGTGCTGCGGCGAATCCATTGTCCCAGAAACATCACTTTTTCGGCGACGTAATAGCCGACGATTTCGGGATGTTGAATGGCTTGCAAACATTCCCGAAACAGTTCCGGGGTCATCCGTTCGTCGGCTTCGAGGATGTAGACCCATTCATGTTTTGCGGCGACATGATTGAGCATCCAGTTTCGCTGTTTTCCGTGGGATTCAAAGGGATTTTGGGCGATGCGGACGGGGTGACGGCGGGCGATTTCCAAGGTGCGATCGCTGCTGTAAGAATCCACGATAATAATATCGTCCGACAAAGATGCGGATTCGATGCAGTCGGCAATATCGAGTTCTTCGTTGTAGGTCAGGATGTAAATTGAAAACATTGGAAATTATTGCTCGGATTGACTGAATAATAAGGCGAAATTTATATCCTGTAATGATTCGGGATGATTATGGCAGTTGTCTCTCCGTTCGGATATGGTTCGATCCCCCTAAATCCCCCTTAAAAAGGGGGACTTGAAGTTGAAATCCTTGCCAATTTCTGTAAGCCTTTTGATTTACTGCGGAGATAGACGGCGGACACTCATTCCCAGCAGTCCGAAAACGATCAAACTGGCTACCGAACTCGGTTCGGGAATTTCTCGGGATGGGGGCGGTTCCGTCCCCGTCACTTCTGAAACTTTGATTTGAAATGCCAGTTCGGACTGGACGGGGGGCGTTTCTTGCCAAGTCATGGTCGATTCTCCGAGGAGTTGAAAACTGCCCGCGACATCGGAAATTCGCAAGATATCCAATCCTCCGGTATCCGCGATCGCGTAGGATTCACCGTCGAGAGCGACCCCATCAAGTTGCAGATTTCCGAGTAACATGGAACTCCCGGCTTGGGTGGCGCGGGTGCGGAGGAAGAAGTCGGAAAATGGATTGTCGTAGGCTTGGGTCAGGGTGCGATCGCCGACGGTAAAATTAACCAAACTGGAGGCGGCATCGTAGGCCAGTTCAAAGGGTTCTGGAACGCCGGAAAGCCAGTCGAATTGATCTGTTACCTGGGGATCGCCGGGATCGGATTCGTGCAAGTTGAGTTCGTGGGTGGCAAAACCGCCGCGATCGCCGATTCGCCCTTCCGCCACGAATGCGATATCTCCGAGCCACTCATTCATTTCACTGTCGGAAGACAGGCGAGTTAGCGTCACGGCTTCTGAGGTTTGGGCGACGACACCAAAACCGAATGTGCCGAATAAAACCGCACCCAAAATTTGAGATATTTTCACGATAATTGACTCCAAAAATAAAACAGCCCGACTCGGATGTTTTGTCGTTTGCAAGTCGGGCGATCGCTCATTTAACCGAGTTTCGACTGCAAATTTCCGCGCCGGAGGCGGAAGGCGCCGACAAGTCCCCCCAAACCGAGGAGGGACAGTGCCATTCCCGGTTCGGGTACGTCTTGGGGCGGTTCGGGTGCGGGGGGGTAGAGCGCGGCTAACATTGCGGTCACGTCGTTGTCACATTCGGGGGCAAGGTGAGCAATGAACGCACCATCTGGCAGCAAAGAACGGGCGATGCTAAAGCCGAGGGTGTGAGTACCCGTGGCTCCAAATTGTCCGAAGTTCACGCCCAAATTGCCCATATTTCCGAGTACGTTGACATCGCCAATTCGGGTTCCGGCGGCGATGACATTTTGAATGTGGCGGTTGGGGTTGAAATAGGGGTCGTTGGCAGCCAAATCGCCGATGCTGGGGGTGCTACCATGATCTCGAACCCAATCGTTGTACTCCTGCAAATTGTCCAGGAGCAAGCCATTTTGATTGGCGATGTCTGTGGCGGAAACGTTTTCGTACACTCCCAGTTGAGGTGCGCCGGAATCGTTGTTACCCGCCCAGCGAATTCCGAGCAGTTGAGATGTGGCGCTGGCCGTGTCCAGGTTTTGTCCGGTAAAGTTCAGGAGCAAATCGCCCCACCCGACATGACCATCTTCGGCATATTCGGAGCCAATCCCTCCAATCCCCAGGTTGCTGTTGATGGCAAAAATCACCTCGTCGGCGGTTTGCTTCATCGCCATGCCGTAGATTTCATAATCCGTGCCGCCGACGTTGGAGCCTCGCATACTGTCGTCAAACGAATCCATGCTGTAAGACCAGCCATCTACGAGCACGGCGGCATGGGCGGTTTTCGCGGCGAGAAATGGAATCAGGCTGGCAGTGACGGCAATTACACCCAAGGTCAGGTGTTTAAATTTCGGGTTGGTCATGGTAAAGATAACCTCACTTTGTGTTTGCTGTGGGGGAAGATGGCGATCGCGCGATCGCTCCCAAAATCAATCCGAATTAAAACCGATAGCCACGGTGGACGATATTGAAAATTAATCCACCGCAAAATTGAGGAACCTCTAAAAAGGCTCTATAGCAGCGGGAAATGATTCGTGAAATTGAGAGCCACTCAAAGCCCCCAGAATTGGGGGTTTGGGGGCTGGATTCAGAATGATTTCCGCCCGCTCTAAGCGTGAAATGATTCGTGAAATTTTGATCGGCTCAAAGCCCCCAGAATTGGGGTTTCACCGCCGACAATTTTCAAATCACTTCAGACTGCTCTATCTGATTGGAATTTCCGTCATCAAACAGGAGCCGAAAAATCGGAATTCTGAATAATGAATAAAAGGGATAAACGACTGCCTGTAGTGAAACTCATCCGTAGTCTACCCCCCATCCGTATTTTCTCGGATTGCCTTAATTGTTTCTTCAAAATGGCTCCGGAACGATCGCTTCATCCCACCCAAAAACGTGGAAACTTCACAACCCCTCAAGCCGTCCGATCCAACAGCCGCTCCATCTCCACCAACAAAGCCTCGATCTGCTTCCCCACCTCCGGGTCATCCCACACCTTCAACTTCTTCGCCTTCCTGGGAATCGCCTCGATCCGGGTTTGCAACTCCTCCTCCTTCGTCGCCACCTGGAGAGCCTTGATACGCCGCCGGATTTTTTTCACCGACAGAGACAGTGCGATCGCCTCCTCCAGGAGCGATCGCCTCAATTCCGGGTCTTTCACCTTGCCCAATTCCTTCCCCTTCGTGTACTCGATGCGACCTTTCCGAATCGCCTCCAGAACCTCTTCCGGCAGGTTCAGAACCCCCAGGCGGTGGACTCGAAACGACTCCAGCGAAAAACTGCCGACGCTCGCAAACACCGAGAAAATGACATCCCTATCCTGTTTACGAACAATGTTATTCGTAAGTTTCCTTTTGTGATTGCAGATTTTGTAGATCATGGAAATGACCGACTGGCGGTCAGTTTCCAGCTTCAGTTCCAACAGCCGCACAATCCCCTCCGTTTCCTCCACGGGGTTCAACTCCTCCCGTTCCAAATTCTCCGTCAGGGCATATTGCAGGGCCTCGGCATCGCTCATCTCCTTGACAATCGCCGGTATGGTTCGGAATCCCAGTTGTTGAGCCGCCTGATATCGACGCTCCCCCGTCACCAGTTCATATCGGTTTGTCGCGGCGGGCCGGACGGTAATCGCGTGGATGATGCCATTCTGCCGGATGCTGGCGATCATCTCTTGCATTTTCTTGGGGGAGAAATAGGCTCTGGGTTGCAGCGGCGATCGAAAAATTTGCTCTAGCGACAGTTGCCTGACGACCTCGAAGCCATCGGAGTTGGGAGTATCGTGGCTGTTCATAGTAATGCACTCAAGGGATAATTTCCGGGGAAAGGGTTCGCAGTCTCCAGCGGTCGGACGCATTGGCGAATATTGACCCCCACTTCCAGCCTATTCTTATTTGCCTGTTTAGTAATTAGTATTTTTACTGAAATTTGATGGGCAAGCCCCGCCACCAATCTCAGTGGTTTCACGGATAATTAATTAAAATTCGGAACAGTTGCGATCGCCCCAATTCCCGACGTGGCAAACTTCTCGGGGCGAAATGTTGCAAGCTTAAATAGAACTTTTAAAGACGGTCAGTTAATTGTAGTGGGAACGTACCCTACTGGACTGCGGTTTGAATGGACAACTTATCCCCAATATTTGGCGAGCGATCGCACGCCGATCGCCCGCCGGAAAAACCGATCCTAAAGGAGGGTGAAATCGTCCGCCGTCAGGGGTTCGGAAACGCCGTTCAAGATCGCCAGCACTTCGTCATCCTCCGTCCGCAGGGTGAGTTTTCCGCCGGAAACGGACTGGCTGATATCCGAGAAGTCCAGGCTGTCGGCCAGACCGATGAAGTCGATATCAACCTCGAAGTCCGTGATGGTGTCCGTGCCCTCTCCCGGGGCCAGGATGAAGGTGTCGGACCCTTCGCCGTCGGTGAAATCGTCCCCGGTGAGGATGTCGTCCCCCAGACCCCCCCGGATTAGTCTTAGCCGTCGTCTTCGTTACCGGCGATCGCTTCTGGATGCCACCATTCACCAGGTCGTCCTCATTTACACTAAAATGTCACAAAATTTTTCTATATTTAAAGTATGCCCAGACTCGATCCTTAATTATTGTCAATGTAGAAACGGAGACGATCGCAGAATGGATCAACTGACAGATTATCCCCAAATTATCAAAACCATCCTCGGCAGCCATATCGATCGCTGCAACAAAAACCCCGATCCCGACATCGAAACTTTTTTGATTGCCGACGAAGCCAACGGCCATTATCTGTGGATGACCCTCGGCTGGCAAAACGGCGATCGCTTCAGCGGGGCGACCGTTTACGTTCGCCTGCGGGGTGGGAAATTCTGGATCGAGGAAGACTGGACAGAAGACGGCATCGCCACCGAATTGGTTGCCGCCGGGGTTCCCAAAACAGACATCGTTCTCGCTTTCCACGAACCTCAAGTTCGCCGTGAAACGGGTTTTGCTGCGGTTTGAATGGACGACTTATCCCTCGTTTTATCGATAATCACTGCGACGGGTTGGAAAGACTCATCGGTAACGATCTGCTTTTTAATTGACTTCATCGCCATCTCTTTTTTTGCTGATTCCCTGTTCCAAAATCAGTGGTTTGCCAGTAGGGGCAACCGTCTCTGGTTGCCCAAAACTCATCAAAGTAATGTGGAGGCAACCTTATAGGGTTGCCCACTCATCAAAGAAACTTGAAGCCGATCGCACTCATTAATTTCACGCGGGAGTCAATAAAATCAACTGCCGGGATAAGAGCGATCGCACCCCGGACAAATCCAACTTCACCGTCCCCAAAATCTCCGCCACGCTGCGGTTATTGTCGCAGGCTTTCAGAAACTCGAACTCCTCATCCGATAGCGTCACCAGCCGGTAATTGCAATCGAACACCGTCTGACCGGGCCAGCCGTTCAAACAGGGACTCAACTCGGGAGTGGCAGCGAGGAGGATGGCATCGTCGGACCAGTCCACCCGCGGCAGGGGGGGACGGCCGAGGAAAAATTCGTAGTGACTCAGGTGGGGGTCTAGCAACTCCGTGAGGCGGTAGCGGCGGCGATCGCTCAATTGCTCCACCCGTTCCATCAACTCCGGGGATTTGCCGATCAACCGGTTGATATCCCAGTATTCCGGGTTGGAAAAACCCAAAAATTCCAGCTCCGAGGCGTCGATGAGATCGAACAGGGTGTCGATATTGTAGTCGATTTCCTGGGGGTGGACGTACATATCGGCAAAACACTCGTCCCGCTGATTTTCCATCGCCCAGCGTTCCGACTCGTAGCGGACGAGGCGGTTGTCTTCGGGGAGGGCCTCAAAGATCTGTCGCCCCACCTTCACGCCGTCTTCGTAGTCGCCCCGTTTTTCATCTTGCACCAGGGCGATCGCTTCTTGCATGAGGCGAATTTCCCAGCGGCCCAACTCGGCGTAGACGAAAATGTGGATCAGTCCCCCCGGTGCCAGCTTGCCGGCCAGACTTTTGATGCCGCGCACCGGGTCCGGGAGGTGGTGGAGTACCCCGACGCAGTTGATCAGGTCGAATTCCCCCTCCAACTCGCCGACGTCGTAGAGACTGAGGCGGCGGAATTGGGGTTCGGGGGTTCCGGGGGTGGAGACCCGCGATCGCCGGCAGCGTTCTTGGGCCGTCGCGATCGCCCCCTCGCTGAGGTCGATCCCCAACACCTGGGCTTCGGGGTTGAGTTGGATCAGGTATTCCGTACTCGAACCCGTCCCGCAACCGGCGTCCAAAATGCGGATGTCGGCTTTCTCGGGCTTGCGGCCCGTGCAGAACCCGTGGGCGGCCGGCCAGGACCAGCGCCAGTTGTACCCCGGCGGCGGAGAGTCCGAGAGGGGGTCGGGGGGAAAGGGGTAAATGTCGTAAAGCCGTTTGACGGCGGCGCTAATCTCTTCCATTATGAAAACAACCAGACTGTAACGATGTTGCAGGACGCGAGAGAAATCGAGCCAGAGGACTGGCGTCCGGCGTCCGGACTGACCCAGAACCGATGACCGATCGCCGGCCCGAAAGCCGGACTCTCCGAGTTGCGTAACAAAACTTATTCTTTTTTCTCAGATAACTTCTGTTAAGTCTATACAATAAGTGTCGGTACGCAATTTAACAAATGCAAGGGTTACAGCCGAAAACATTTTAATCCTTGAAAGATTAACTGGGTTAAGAACTCAAGCCGGGAGGCGGGAGAAAAGACTCGGGCGATCGGGCCTGACCCGCCTGGCGGCTTGAGGAAACGACCTCCATCCGGTACAAAGCAGTAACGATTCTGAATAGGGAGCGATAGAGATCGAATGAGTGTAAAGGCAAGTGGTGGAAGCTCAGTTGCACGTCCGCAACTTTATCGAACGGTTCCCGTTGCAACGATTTCCCAAGCCGAGCAACAGGACCGCTACTTAGGAAAGACCGAACTGGGTGACTTGGCCACCTACTTCAGCTCGGGTGCCAAACGTCTGGAGATCGCCCAAATTATCACCCAAAACGCAGAGTTGATCGTGTCTCGGGCAGCCAACCGGATCTTTACCGGCGGCTCCCCCCTGGCGTTCTTGGAAAAACCCGAAGAACCGGAAATGGCGGTGGCCGCGGCCGGTTCCGGGGATATGCAGGTAGCCGAAGGCATGAAGCTGGGGACGATTTCCTACGTCGAGAACCGGGGAGGGGGCCTGTTTGACGGTCTGAAGTCCCTGTTCAGCGATGGGGGTTCAGGTGGCGGCGCGGTGTTCCTGCCCCCGGGATTCCGGCCGATCAACGTTTCCCGCTACGGCCCGGGGAACATGACCAAATCCCTGCGGGACATGAGCTGGTTCCTGCGCTATACGACCTACGCGATCGTAGCCGGAGACCCCAATATCATCGCCGTCAACGTGCGCGGACTGCGGGAAATCATCGAAAACGCCTGTTCGAGCGCGGCGACCCTGGTGGCCCTGCAAGAGATGCGGCGGGCATCCCTGGGATACTTCCAAAACGACAAGGACGCCCAGGAAATCGTCCTCCAGTATTTCAACGTCCTGATCTCGGAATTTGAGGCGGCGACCCCCTCCAACAAGCTGAGACAGCGCCAGAGCTCGGATCAGCAAGGTCTGGAGCTGCCCCAGATCTACTTCAACGCGGCCGAAGGTCGTCAGAAGTTCGTCATGAAACCGGGCCTGTCGGCCTCCGAAAAACAGGACGTCATCAAGGCGGCTTACCGGCAGGTGTTCGAGCGGGACATCACCCGCGCCTACAGCCAGAGCATTTCCGACCTGGAGTCCAAGGTCAAAAATAGCGAAATTTCCATGAAGGAGTTTATCCGCCGCGTGGGTAAATCTCCCCTGTACCGCAAACAATTCTACGAGCCCTTCGTCAACTCCCGGGTGGTGGAATTGGCGGCCCGCCACTTCTTGGGGCGGGGGATCAGCTCCCCCGAGGAGTTCAGCAAGTATTTCGCGATCGTCACCAACGGCGGTCTGGGGGCCCTGGTGGACGCGATGGTGGATTCCCAGGAGTATGCGGACTACTTCGGCGAAGAAACCGTCCCCTATCTGCGGGGTCTGGGTCAGGAGGCCCAGGAGTGCCGCAACTGGGGTCCCCAAATCGACCTGTTCAACTACTCCGCGCCCTTCCGCAAGGTGCCGCAGTTCGTCACCCTGTTCGCGGACTACAAACAGCCCCTGCGGGACCAGCACGTCTACGGCGTGGGCAACGATCCCCTCGAAATTCAGTTCGGGGCGATCTTCCCGAAAGAAACCCGCGATCCCAAAAACCGTCCGGCCCCCTTTGGCAAGGATACTCGCCGGATTCTGATCCGCAACGGGGCGGGAATCGACAACCAGTTGAGCAACCCCGGCGCCCGTTCCAAAGATCCCGGCTCCTTGGGGCCGAAGGTGTTCAAGCTGGACCAGCTCCCCGGCGGTTACGTCGCCAGCAACTTCAGCAACAAGGGCGGCAGCAACGGCGCCAGCGTCAAGTTTTCCGAAAGCTCCACCCAGAAGGTGATCCGCGCGGCTTACCTGCAGGTGTTCGGCCGGGAACTCTATTCCGGTCAGCGCCAGACGGTGGCCGAGATCAAGCTGGAGAACGGTGACATCACCCTGCGGGAGTTCATCCGCATCCTGGCGAAGTCCGAGGTGTTCCGGCAGATGTACTGGACCTCCCTCTACGTCTGCAAGGCGATCGAATACATTCACCGCCGCCTGCTCGGACGCCCCACCTACGGGCGCCAGGAGATGAACGCCTATTTCGATTTGTGTTCTAAGAAGGGCTTCTACGCCCTGGTGGACGCGATTCTCGACTCCCAGGAGTACAACGAGGCGTTCGGGGAAGATACCATTCCCTACGAGCGCTACCTGACCCCGGGCGGTCTGGCCCTGCGCTCCATGCGGGTGGGCACCCTGGCCGAGAAGATGCCGATGGTGATGGAAGAACCCACGCCGCGCTTCGTGGAACTGGGTACGCCCGACATGATGAAGGGCGAGTTGGAAATCGACAACCGCATCAAGCAGGGGGTCAACAAGCGACGCGAACAGTCCAAGGTGTTCAAGCTCACCAACACCGATGATAAGGTGGCGCTGCAGACGGTCATCCAGGCGCTCTACCGCCAGATCTTCGAGCGGGATATCGAACCCTACGTGACGAAGAAGGAGTTCACCGCCCTGGAGAGCAAGTTGGGCAACGGCGAAATTACCGTCAAGGAGTTCGTCGAAGCCCTGGGAACGTCTTCCCTGTACATCCGGGAGTTCTACACCCCCTATCCCAACACCAAGGTGATCGAGTTGGGGACGAAGCACTTCCTGGGCCGGGCTCCCCTGAATCAGGCGGAGATCCGCAAGTACAACGAGATCTTGGCGTCCCAGGGTCTGAAGGCGTTTATCGGTGCGATGGTGAACAGCATGGAGTACGCCCAGGTGTTCGGAGAGGATACGGTGCCTTACCGTCGCTTCCCGACCCTCCCGGCGGCGAATTTCCCCAATACCGAGCGCCTCTACAACCAGTTGACCAAGCAAAATGACGAGCTGGTGGTGCCGAGTTTCGAGCCGGTGGCGGCCACCGATCGCAGCTAAGTCCGGTTTTCCTGAAGCTGTTCTATAATTTGACGAATTTCCCCCGGTCGATCGCGATCGGGGGATTTTTTGGGGATGGCTATATTGAATAATTAATAATTAATTATTAATTATTAATTATTATTAAATATCAGCCATCGGGCGTCAGTCCGGGTCGATCCGCATCAGGGGTTGGCCGAACTCCACCGGCGCCCCATTTTCGATCAAAACTTCCACGACGCGGCCGGATACCTCGGCTTCGATTTCGTTCATCAATTTCATGGCCTCGATAATGCAGACCGTCTGGCCGCAGGCGATGCGATCGCCCTCGCTGACAAAGGGGGGCTCGTCCGGGGCCGGCGACCGGTAAAACGTCCCCACCATCGGAGATGTCACCTCCACCCACTTGGGATCGGGGCTGGGGGGAGTCGGGGCCGGAGCCGGGGCTTGTGCGGGTCCGGTAGCGATCGGTTGGGAGGTGCGATCGCCGCCGGCGGGAACCGGGGGAGATGACGACACCCAATCCGTACCCAGACCTCTCCCCGTGAGGGCGACATCGACAGAGGACAGCGGGCGATCAAGGGAACCGCCCTTGCGTACCGTCAATTCAAAATCGGTACTCTTGAGGGTCAGTTCCGAAATATTGGTTTTATCGATGTCAGCCAGCAGCTCTCGGAGCTGGGTGAGATCTAGTTGCACGGTCGGTATATCTCCCTATCAAATAGCGCGGTTTTCTCGGGTGGCGGGTCGCCACTGCGGGGAAGGAGCGAGAACCCCAACGGGAATCCGGGTGTCATCATCGGTCAGTTTTTCGGGCGCAATTTTCCGTCGGAAATGCGATCGCAAATGGCCGCCTCAACAACAAATACAGTCCCCTTCCGTCCCCCATTTCAGAATGTCCTATTCTCGGCCCTGATATGAATCGTTGCGGGTATCGATGCGGATGCGTTCGCCCACCGAAATAAACAGGGGAACCATCACCGTCGCCCCCGTTTCCACCGTGGCGGGTTTCGTCCCCCCCGTTGCGGTGTCTCCTTTGACGCCGGGATCGGTTTCGGTCACTTCCAGGGTGACGGAGTTGGGCAGTTCCACTTCCAGAACTTGGCCGTTCCAGGTGATCACGTTCACTTCCATCCCTTCCTTGAGGTACTTGACCCCATTCCCGATCTGATCGGGGTTGAGACGGTTTTCTTCAAACGTTTCCATGTCCATAAAGACGAACTGCTCGGCTTCCTTGTAGGTATGCTGCATCGTCTTCTTCTCTAGGTTGGCCTGGGGAACCGTTTCCCCAGCCCGGAACGTCCGTTCCATCACGTTACCCGTCTGCACGCTTTTCAGCTTGGTGCGGACGAAGGCGGAACCCTTACCCGGCTTGACGTGTAAGAATTCTACCACCCGCCACACTGCCCCGTCTAATTCGATGGTGACACCGGTGCGAAAGTCGTTACTGGAAATCATGGGAGCCTCTTCACATCTGGGCTGAACAATCGGCAATTTATTGTACCCCAACGGGTGCGCCGGAGTCGGTTTGGCTGAAAGTTCTTAACAAATTGGGGTTTTGGCTGTCGGCACCGGGTTTGGGGATGCCATCGCCAACCGGGTCCGGCCGCCATTCCCGCCTTGGAGCCACTGCTTTCAACTGGCGGGGCGATCGCACTTGATTGATTTTTCCGGTTGATTACTTGGAAAATTGATCGAATTTCGAGACTTTCAAGGATCGATAATTGAGGTTAGCAAGAAACCGGGTTTCTATCCGAGCCTCGGGTGGAAAACCAAAGATGCTGCCGCTCAACCCGGTTTCTCGGGCGATCGCGATTAAAAATTTGAAAAATGAAGGGTGAAATGGGCCGGGGAGGGGTTGAGAGGCATAAATGCCGATTTAGGGATGTCGCGATCGCTCAATTCATGGCGCTTTGGGAAAGGTGGAGAACCGGGAAAAAGGCGATCGGGTCCTGCCACTAATCAGAGCATTGGCAGTGTCATAACGACTGGTTCCCAATAACTTAGTCCAAATTTTCGTACCATCAGCCTGGTATTTAGCGATCAATGCATCAGATCAACTGCTGCTGCCAAAATGTCAAGGCACGATCGCACTCTAAAACCCAACCCAGTCAAACAAGGTTAATCTGGGAAGATTTCACATATTGAATTCGTCTTGAATTTGGAAAGACAGAGAATGGGTCGCCATTCTTTCTTTGGACGACGGAACCGAAATCGGTTTTGCCAACGAATTGGTGCGGATCGGCCTGCCCAAAACCCATATCCTCCTCGCCTATCACAGCCCTGGGATGCGGCAGTATAATGACTTTGCGGTTCGCTGACGATCTGCTAGAATTGCAATACTTTACGCGACAATCACCCGAATCGCCAGTTGTCCATGCAAGATCTTGTCCTCGATGTCAGAAACCTCCGGGTTGAGTTCCGAACCGACGAGAGAACCGTGCGGGCCGTCGATGATATCTCCTTTCAAGTCAAACCGGGCCAAACCCTGGGCATCGTCGGCGAATCCGGTTCCGGAAAATCCGTCACCTCCCTGGCAATCATGGGGTTGCTGCCCCCCGCGACGGCGACAATCGGCGGCGAAATTTGGTTCCGACCCCAACACGGCGACGGCGAAGACTCCCGGGGAGAAGCGATCGAGTTGCGGGGACTCCCGGAAGAACAAAAGCAGAAATTTCGCGGCGGCCAAATTTCCATGATCTTCCAGGAACCGATGAGCTCCCTCAACCCCGTCTATACCATCGGGTTTCAACTCACCGAAGCGATCCGGCAACACGAGGACATTTCGGCCCGACAGGCGTTGTGGAAGGCGGCGAACTTGTTGCAGGAGGTGAAACTGCTGCCGGGGGACGAAGAACTGATGCAGCAGGTTGAGGAAGACGACCCCCAGGAGGACGACCCGGGGCCTCTGGGCGATCGCGACTCCCGAAAAAAACGCCGGGATCTCCGCGATCGCATCAACGCACAAAAACGGGCCTTTCTCGAACGCTACCCCCACGAACTCTCCGGCGGCCAACTCCAGCGGGTGATGATCGCGATGGCGATTTCCTGCAACCCCACCTTATTGATCGCCGACGAACCCACCACCGCCTTGGACGTCACCGTACAGGCGACGATTTTGGACCTGCTGCGGGAATTGCGCGATCGCCGCGGGATGTCCATGATATTCATCACCCACGATTTGGGCGTGATCGCCGAAATCGCCGACAGCGTGGCGGTGATGTACCGGGGAAAAATTGTCGAATCCGGCGACATCCGGTCCCTGTTCACCCAACCCCGACACCCCTACACGCGGGGGTTACTGGCCTGCCGCCCGACGCTGGAAACCCCCAAAACCCAACTGCCCACCATCTCCGACTATATGGAAGTGGTGACGACGGAAACCGGAGAGGAGGAAATTCGCGCCCTCCCCCACGCGGCCATCACCTCCGAACCCCTCGTTCCCCCGCCCTCTCGCGTCCCCCAACCGAAATCCGACTCCCCCATTTTGTCCGTGGAAAACCTGCGGGTCGCCTTCAAAATTCCCGACGTTTTGGGCCGGACGAAACGCCTATTTATGGCGGTCGATGACGTGTCTTTCGACGTGTATTCCGGCGAAACGTTGGGGTTGGTGGGCGAGTCCGGATGCGGGAAAAGTACCCTGTCGAGGGCGCTTTTGCAACTCATCCCCCCCCACGATGGCAAGGTTGTTTTTGAGGGGCAGGATATCACCGCCACCGATACTTCCGAATTGTCTTGGATCGACCGTTTGAAACAGTCTCAAAACCGCCGCGAATTCGCAAAGAAAATGAAGTGGATACGGCGGGATATGCAGATCGTGTTTCAAGATCCCTTCAGTTCCCTCGACCCCCGCATCAATATCGGCGCGGCGGTGATGGAACCGATGCTGATTCACAATGTGGGAAATCAGAAAGAACGGCGCGATCGCACGGCTTACCTCCTCGAACGGGTGGGGTTGAATCCCGACTGGATGCGGCGCTACCCCCACGAATTTTCCGGCGGACAGCGGCAGCGGATCTGCATCGCGCGATCGCTGGCTCTGAACCCCAAATTTATCATCTGTGACGAGTCGGTATCGGCTTTGGATGTTTCCGTCCAAGCTCAGGTTTTGAACCTCCTGAAAGAGCTGCAAACCGAGTTTCAATTGACCTACATTTTTATCTCCCACGATTTGAGCGTCGTCAAATTTATGAGCGATCGCATCATGGTTATGAACCGGGGCAAAATCGAGGAAATCGGCCCTTCCGAGGAGATTTACCGCAATCCCCAAACCGACTACACCCGCCAACTGATCGCCTCGATTCCGACGGGGGATTTGGAGCGGGTCGCGAGTTGATGCGATCGGGCAATATGACATATCGGAGCCGTTTTTTTGACTGCAAAATCTCCTCAATCATTTTGATATCAATTCCGGTTAAATACAAAATCGACGGACGTTTGAAATTATCCCCCTTGCGAACAGTGAATATCCCCCCCAGCCCCCATCCCCCCCAACCCCCCTTTGTAAGGGGGGAGAAAGGGGGGAGAAAGGGGGGTGAAAGGGGGGAGAAAGGGGGGAGGAAGGGGGGAGAATTGGAGTAAAAGTTCCCCTTTATAAGGGAGGAGAATTGGAGTGAAAGTCCTCCTTATATCAAATCCGGTTGAATACCCAGCAATCAAAGCTCTCTCCGGCTCCCCCCTTTTTAAGGGGGGCTGGGGGGGATCTCCGGCTCCCCCCTTTTTAAGGGGGGCTGGGGGGGATCGAGGGGGGGCGGGTCAATAACCGGATTTGATATTAATAAGGGGGGAGAATGGAGTCAAAGTCCCCCTTTCAAAGGGGGATTTATCAGGATCGGATCAATAACCGGATCTCATATTAGATGATTTGTGCTATTAGCTTGGGAATCAATTCCCAAGCGGTGTTCGGGGAAATAATCAAGGCAGTGGAAACGTTCCCAAAATGCGATCGACCGATGCCCCCCGGCTGTTCTCTCCGTCAGACACATAATCCCCATCGGTATCTACTAAACTGACACCGGCTTGGAAATAACATTGCAGGTCGGCTTCCTGTCGGTCTTCAAAAACTAAAATATTGATATCTCCGCTTTCTGCGGCACATTGAAATCGGATCTTTTGAATTTCTTCCGGGTAGGCGTTCAATAATTCTTCGGCGTAGGGTTGAGAGTCCGGCCAAGCCGCCAGAAAGCGATCGCTCTCCCCCGGAAATGGCAAAGTGATCAGCGGAGATCCATCCCGTTCGCCGTTGTCGGACAGTTTCGTATCCCAACAAGATAGAAAAACTCGCCGTCCCCCCCGACGGTGTTCGTACACTTGCGGGGACAAAATGCGATCGCCCTCGCAACTGAGATCGAATTCCGGCCAGGTTTCCGACAGGGTTTGTAACAGTTCGTCACAACTCATCTCGTCGCAGGAACCGGGTACGCCTTCCCCGGGGGAACCCGATGCGGCGATTGCACAGCCAGCCAAAAACAGCCAGCCACAAACCCCAACCCCAACCGGAATGAAACGACTCAACAGCATGGGCGATCGATAGAAACGAGAAATCTCTCAAAGATATAGCACAGCCCATCGAGTTGAGAAACTTCCCCGACTCCCTTCTCCCGATCGCCGATTGTGCCACGGTTCAAATTGCGGTAATCTAGAAGACTGCTTTTTTGTTCAATACGCGATCGAGAGTCGGTGAAATACTTCTTTTTGACGGAGGGATGGACGATCGGGCGAATTTGGGGGGTCGGCGGGTTGTGGGACGTGGCGACCCGGCGTCGGTTGCCGGACCTGCAAAAAATGGATCTGTGCATTTGGAATTCCCAAGATCGGGAAAAAATGTGGCTCTACCGGGTCGAGGACGCGGTGCTGATGGTGGAAGTCAAACCCATCGAAAGCGATCGGCGTCCCTCCACCGGCATCGGCCAAGTCGTCCTCACGCGACTGATCACGGCCGAACAAGTCCTCGAACGTCTTGGGACTGCCTCCACCGAATGTCAGACCTACCGCCGCCTGCTTTAGATTAGAATCGGGACGGACGCGATCGCCCGTCTCCCGGAGCCGACCCCGCAGCGATCGACGTCTCCAGACTGTTTCAAGTCTCCAACCTTCCCCTCCAACGCTTGCAATTGGTTCTAACAATCGATACACTTCTTTAATAGCTTTCTTGTACGCCAAAAAACCGTCAACTGTCTGAACCCAAACCGAGTTGACAAATTGTCAACTTTAGGGTAGCGGTGCGGAGCTGTCCATAGAAAATTTAACATTCCCGCCGGGAAATCCCCGACTGAACTTGTTCCAGACGGAGACTTTCCGGCAAATCTTTCAAACACTTGGGGGTCCGGACGCCCCCATCGGTTCGTCGAGATGTCGTTTCCGGATGCGGGGGGTTTGCCCCCGACTTCGAGCCATCCCGACACCGGAAATCCCCGGTCGAGCCCAGCGAAACCGGGGGTAGTTCGCCGAAGTTGAATTCACTGATTCTAGGAGGAGCGTAGTCAATGGGACTACCCTGGTACCGTGTACACACAGTGGTCCTGAATGACCCGGGACGGCTGATTTCTGTACACTTGATGCACACTGCCCTCGTGGCGGGTTGGGCGGGGTCAATGGCCCTGTACGAACTAGCCGTTTTCGATCCGTCCGACCCGGTCTTGAACCCGATGTGGCGTCAGGGGATGTTTGTCATGCCCTTCATGGCCCGCCTCGGCGTCACCGACTCCTGGGGCGGCTGGAGCGTGACGGGCGAAACCGCCACCAACCCTGGCTTCTGGTCTTTTGAAGGCGTTGCCGCCGCCCACATCGTCCTGTCCGGTCTCCTGTTCCTGGCCGCCGTCTGGCACTGGGTTTACTGGGATCTGGAACTGTTCACCGACCCCCGCACGGGCGAACCCGCCCTCGACTTGCCGAAAATGTTCGGCATCCACCTGTTCCTGTCCGGCCTGCTTTGCTTCGGCTTCGGGGCCTTCCACGTCACCGGACTCTTCGGACCCGGGATTTGGGTATCCGACCCCTACGGACTGACGGGAAGTATCCAACCGGTCGCCCCATCCTGGGGTCCGGAGGGCTTCAACCCGTTCGACGCCGGGGGAATTGCGGCCCACCACATCGCGGCGGGTATCGTCGGCATCATCGCCGGCCTGTTCCACCTGTCCGTCCGGCCGCCCCAACGCCTGTACAAAGCCCTGCGGATGGGGAATATCGAAACGGTACTCTCCAGCAGTATCGCCGCGGTCTTCTTCGCGGCCTTCGTCGTGGCCGGCACCATGTGGTACGGCTCCGCGGCCACTCCCATCGAACTGTTCGGCCCGACCCGCTACCAGTGGGACCAGGGCTACTTCCAGCAGGAAATCGAGCGTCGGGTACAGGCGAACCTGGCTCAGGGAGACACCGCCGAAGAAGCCTGGTCTAAGATTCCCGAAAAACTCGCATTCTACGACTACGTCGGCAACAGCCCCGCCAAAGGCGGTCTGTTCCGCGTCGGCCCCATGAACCAAGGGGACGGCATCGCCCAGGGTTGGTTCGGCCACCCCGTCTTCAAAGATGCGGAAGGTCGCGTGCTGAGTGTCCGCCGCCTTCCCAACTTCTTTGAAACCTTCCCGGTGGTGCTCACCGACTCCGAAGGCGTGATTCGCGCCGACATCCCCTTCCGCCGTTCCGAATCTCGTTACAGCTTCGAGCAAACCGGCGTCACCGTCTCGTTCTACGGCGGCGACCTCAACGGCCAAACCTTCACCGACGCGCCGTCCGTGAAGAAATACGCCCGTTTGGCCCAACAGGGCGAGCCCTTCGAGTTTGACCGGGAAACCCTCGGCTCGGACGGGGTATTCCGCACCAGCACTCGCGGTTGGTTTACCTTCGGCCACGCTTGCTTCGCGCTGCTGTTCTTCTTCGGCCACATTTGGCACGGGTCCCGGACGATCTTCCGGGATGTGTTCGCCGGGGTGGAAGCCGACCTCGAAGAACAAGTCGAGTGGGGCAACTTCCAGAAAGTGGGCGACCAGACGACTCGGGTCAAGAAGACTGTTTAGGCGGGTTTCTGATTTGAGTTGTTGAGTTGATCGGGAGGACAGATTGATGGTCAGCACCCCCGGCTGAAGCACGGGGGCTTCGTGCCCTCCCCTTCAGGTAGCTGACCAGCTATCGCCTTAACTGG
>NZ_JAYFER010000455.1:0-4742 GCF_055795065.1 Lyngbya sp. CCY1209 | reverse complement strand
ATTCCCAAGCTAATAGCACAAATCCTCTCGCATAGGATTGGGAGTTGCTATATCAACTGCCAACAACTGAGTCCACGACAGTGTGGACTGGTGCTATTAGCCTTGAAATGAATTTCAAGGCGGGTGACGAACCGTCCTGGCGCCTGCTATATTTGCGATCGCGGATTATTTATTCCCGACTCCCGACTCCCGACTCCCGACTCCCTGACTCGATTATGACTTATCAATATTCGGACAGTCTGATTACTGCAATTTCCAATGTTTTCGCCGAAGCGCGATCGCCTTACGGGGAGAATGTCGGCGCCGCGTTGCAAGATCCGATCACGGATGCATCTCCGGAGGTTCGGGAAATTATCGAGCGGGTGTTGCAGGCGGAACGGGATAAACTCTACATGAAAGCCCCCCGCAATATCAACGATGATGTCCTGAAAATTATTAAGGAAGTGGTGCAATGAAGTTGGTGTCGGTTCAACTCTGCAATTTTCGCCAGTTTTACGGGAAAACGCCGACGCTAAATCTGGCTTCGGGGGCGCAAAATACGACGGTGATTCACGGCAACAATGGGGCGGGGAAGACGACGCTATTGAATGCATTTACTTGGGTGCTGTATGAAAAGTTTAGCGCGGCGTTCGCGGCTTCGGGACAGTTGGTGAATAAGCGATCGCTCGCCGAAGCGGAACCGGGAAAAGCGGTGGGTTGCTGGGCGGAAATTATCTTTGAACACGATAGCAAACGCTACCTGGTGAAGCGGGTTTGTCGCGCCTACAAACAAAATGGAGAGATCGAACAATCCCCCAGCGAACTGTATATGCAAGTGGCGGGGGATGACGGCCGCTGGAATTTGCCCCCCCAACCGCCGGAGGAGATTATCAACCGCATTTTACCCGTCAGTTTGCATCAATATTTCTTCTTCGACGGGGAACGGATCGAGCAAATTGTCCGGGACGAAAGAAAAGCGGAAATTGCCGAGGCAACGAAAGAGTTATTGGGTGTGGAGGTACTGAATCGGTCGATCAAGCATTTAAAAGATGCGAGAAAATCATTGGAACTCGATTTATCAATCATTGGAAATCCGGAAACAAAGAAACTTTTAAAGGATAAAAAAAGGCTGGAGACGGAAATTCAGAATTTATCAAATCGACAAATTGAAATCGAGCAAGAACTGGAACACGAAGGGGAATTGAAGCGGACAGTCAGCGCCCACCTTTTGGACTTGAGTGGTGCGAAAGAGTTGCAGCAACTTCGGTCAGAATTGGAAGCTAAAATTAAGTCAATTCGGGAAGACTTGAAACAGTCGAATCTGGAAATTAATAAATTGCTGTCAACGCGAGGTTATGCGGTTTTTCTATCCGACACGATCGCGGACTTCAAAAACCTGTTTTCCGAACTGCGAGGAAAGGGAGAATTGATGACGGGAATTACCAAGCAATTTTTGGGGGAATTACTCGATCGCCACCAGTGCCTCTGCGGTTCGGAACTCCACGACGGAACCTCGGAACGCGATCGCGTCAAAAGTTGGCTGGAACGCGCCGGAATGGCGGATATCGAAGAGACGGCGATCCGGATGTCTACCCAGGTGGAAGATGTCGATCGCCAAGTCGTCGAATTCTGGGAAAATATCGACCGCCACCAAGCTTTAATTACTGACAATCGCGCCGAACTCTCCCGCATTGAAACCCGTTTAGACGACATCAAAAAACAGTTGCGAAATTTCCCGGATGAGGACATTCAAGAACTGCAAAAGCGACTGGACGAAATCGAAACCCGCATCGGCGAATTGAACCGGGAGATGGGCTCGAACCGGCAACAAATCGAAACCCTGCAAGCCGAAACCGAGAAACTTTCCAAGCAGATCGATCGCCAGCAGATGAACGAAATGAAGCAGTTAGTCGCACAGAGACGCATCGCCGCCACCCAGGACGCGATCGCTCGATTGACAGAGGTTAGAGAACGCCTCGATCGCCAATTTCGCCGGCAGTTGGAAAAACGGGTTCAAAATATCTTTTCCCGCATTTCTTTCACCCCCTACCAACCCCAACTGACGGACAACTACGAATTAAAATTAATCGAAAATACCGCCGGCGAAGATGCCACCGTCGCCGCCTCCACCGGGGAAAATCAAATCCTCAGTTTGTCGTTTATCGGTGGCATCATCGAAGGGGTGCGGGAGTGGAGTCAGAAAAACACGCTGATGGGACCCGACAGCAGCACATTTCCCATCGTCATGGATTCACCCTTCGGCAGTTTGGACGAAATTTACCGCCGCCAAATCGCTAATATTATCCCCCAGTTGGCGAACCAATTGATCGTGTTAGTCACCAAAACCCAGTGGCGGGGAGAGGTAGCCCAAGAAATCCGCGATCGCGCCGGACGAGAATACGTTTTGGTGTACAATTCTCCCAAGCCGGAGTGTGAGGAAGATGCGATCGAATTGGCGGGAAATCGTTATCCCCTGGTGCGGCGGAGCCCCAATGCGTTCGAGTATACCGAAGTGGTGGAAGTGGAACCGGAATTTTGATAAAAAAATGTAGGGGCAAGCCTCTGTGCTTGCCCCAGAACACAGCCCCCACCAATTCTCATCAAAAATTACAATATTTGTGAAAAAATTTTAAAAATTTGGGGCGATCGCTTGACTTTTGTCAAAATTTTGGTATCATTTTTATATAATGGAAATCTGTGCATTTTTTTATTTTTTGCATCCACTTCCATTATGAAGCCTAATGTCAATATCATACCGAAAGTAGTCGCTCCTTGTCAACCCTTTTTTCGAGGCAAATTTGACATCTGCGATGTCAAATTTGATTGTATCAAACATTATCAATTGTCAATTATTAAAAATATGGTCTTAATTCTCACTTCCGAACACCTCGAACAAATCCGCAGCCACGCCGAACGGACCTATCCCCGAGAATGTTGCGGGTTGCTGATGGGGCGCCTCGCCGGGGACGATCGCAAAATCCTCGCCGAAGTCCGGCCCGTCGAAAACGCCTGGGGTGAGACGGCGGCGGAGTCCTTCCAAGAGATCGAAACAGCCGAAAACCCCGTCACCACGCAAGAACGGCGGTTCACCATCGCCCCGGAAGTGCTGATCCGGGCCCAGCGGGAAGGGCGCGATCGCAACCGGTCCATCATCGGCATCTACCACTCCCACCCGGACCACCCCGCCGGCCCCTCGGAATTCGATCGCCGCTGTGCCTGGGCGGAATATTCCTATATCATCGTTTCAGTGGAAGGGGGGAAAGCCACAGACCTGAAAAACTGGAGTCTCGATCCCCGGCATCAGTTCCAACTTGAAGAAATGATAAGTTGTGAAGCCATCGGGGACACGGGGGATTATCATATATATCTTTGAGTGCAAACCTGAGAGGGGCGATCGCACCCCCTAAACTTGAAAGTATTTCCCTTGCGCGAATTGCCATGCTAAATCCGAATCTGGAAGAAATCCAGTTACAGCGAGACGAATATGAGCGCTACTCCCGCCACCTGATTTTGCCAGAAGTCGGGTTAGACGGGCAGAAGCGCCTGAAAGCGGCCAGCGTCCTGTGCATCGGTACAGGCGGGCTCGGTTCCCCCCTGCTGCTGTACCTGGCCGCGGCGGGAATCGGCCGGATTGGGATCGTCGATTTCGACGTGGTGGACACCTCCAACCTGCAACGCCAGGTCATCCACGGCACGTCCTGGGTCGGCAAGCCGAAAATTGACTCGGCGAAAAACCGCATTTTGGAGATCAACCCCAACTGCCAGGTGGAATTGTACAACACCCGCCTGAGCTCCGAAAATGCCCTGGATATCGTCAAATCCTACGATGTGGTCGTGGACGGGACGGATAACTTCCCCACCCGGTACCTGGTCAACGATGCCTGCGTATTGCTGAACAAACCCAACGTCTACGGTTCCATCTTCCGGTTCGAGGGACAGGCGACCGTCTTCAACTACGAGGGCGGGCCGAACTACCGGGATCTTTATCCCGAACCCCCGCCCCCCGGAATGGTTCCCTCCTGTGCCGAAGGCGGCGTTTTGGGGATTCTGCCCGGTATCATCGGGGTCATCCAGGCCACGGAGACGATCAAAATCATCCTCGGAAAGGGACGCACCCTCAGCGGTCGGCTGTTGCTGTACAATTCCCTGGACATGACCTTCCGGGAGTTGAAACTGCGGCCCAACCCGGAACGGCCCGTCATCGAAAAGCTGATCGACTACGAACAGTTCTGCGGCATTCCCCAGGCCCGACAGGAGGAAGCCCAGCAGGCGGGGGCGATTCCCGAAATGACGGTGAAGGATTTGAAGGCCCTTCTCGACAGCGGCGCGGACGATTTCGTGTTGATCGATGTCCGCAACCCCAACGAGTACGAAATCGCCCAAATTCCGGGGGCGGTGTTGATTCCCCTGCCGGATATCGAACGGGGCGAGGGGGTCGAAAAGGTGAAGGGACTCCTCAACGGCCACCGTCTGATCGCGCACTGCAAAATGGGCGGGCGATCGGCCAGGGCCTTGGGTATCCTCAAGGAAGCGGGTATCGAAGGGGTGAACGTCCAGGGCGGGATTACCGCCTGGAGTAAGGAAGTCGATCCTTCGGTTCCGCAGTATTAATTTGGAGTGCGGGGTGTGGGAATTGTAGGGGTGCTGCGTCTGGCGCCGAGCCCGATTTTAGATTCCCCTCCCCGCTCTTTACAAAAGTAGCAACAACTTTAGGATTTTCTCTTAAAGGAGTTGGTAGAGGCACATTGACTATGCCTTTAAGA
>NZ_JAYFER010000454.1:0-3670 GCF_055795065.1 Lyngbya sp. CCY1209 | reverse complement strand
AGAGGTGTCAGGTCATAGCCACACACCGCACAGGTTTCGACCTCATTTTCCGTATATTCCGTTTCACAAACCGGACAGTTCGCCATAATTCCCAACCCCGATAAGACTTAGAAACCGGGTTTCTAGAAGAAGAGTCACATTAGACCCATAGATTTTTCAAAGAAACCCGGTTTCTTGACTGCTATTATAACTCGCGAATCCCGCTCGATGCAAATACTTCGTCAACGGTCAATTCCAACTCGGGGAAAGTGGGAGACAAAATGCGATCGCCCCCCAAAAATGACTGGAGTTGATACTCACCCTCAACCAACCGATAAACCAAAATCTGCGGCTGCTTGGGATTGCCCAAAAACGTCCGAGATGCGATCGCCAAATAATCCACAATCCAATATTCTGCAATTCCCAACCGCCGATACTCGTCCCGCCTGTCAAGATAATCATCCTCCCAGTTTGTCGAAACCACCTCCACCGCCAATTCAATCGGTTCCGTCAACGCGCCGTAAGTCCGCACGTTGCGATTCCAAACCTCAGCTTTCACCACCCCACCCGAACCGTCGGGACACTGTTCTAAAAACTCAGCAAATGTCAATTTTTTAGATGATGTTATTGTCATATAATATTCCTCATCAATATAAATGATCCCCCTAAATCCCCCTTAAAAAGGGGGACTTTGAATCGAACTCTCCCCTTAAAAAGAGGGACTTTAAATCGAACTCTCCCCTTAAAAAGGGGGACTTTAAATCTAGCTCCCCCCTTTTCAAGGGGGGCTGGGGGGGATCTCGATCATGCCGGGGGAGAACGAAATGAACCCCCATTATCTCCCTTAAAAAGAGGGACTTTAAATCTAGCTCCCCCCTTATAAAGGGGGGCTGGGGGGGATCTCGATCATGCCGGGGGAGAACGAAATGAACCCCCATTATCTCCCTTAAAAAGGGGGACTTTAAATCTAGCTCCCCCCTTCTCAAGGGGTGCTGGGGGCGATCGCTACTCCCAACTCGGAATATCTTCCCATCTAAATGTTACCATATCTTCACCGCTCAAATTATCCCGGACGATGCGATTTTTTAAATTGTTTACCATCCGTTCATAAAAGTTGCGGACATCGCGACCGTTGCCAAAATTTTGCCCCCGATTTTGATAGGCAAAATTCATCATTTCTCGCACCCTCGCCGATACCTCATCCGGACAAATTCGCCCGCTTTGCCGACACATTCCCAGAAAGATACTGTGCAGATCTTCTCCGGTATAATCGGGGAAATGGATTTTCTTGGCAATGCGAGATTGCAACCCCGGATTGCTGTCCATAAACTCCGCCATTTCCCGCGAATATCCCGCCAAAATTACCACCAGGCGATCGCGATAATTTTCCATCATCGGCACCAAGGTATCGATCGCTTCCCGTCCAAAATCCCGGCTATCTCCCCCGCGAGATAAGGCATAGGCTTCATCTATAAACAACACCCCATCCACCGCCGACTCAATCACCTGGGCGGTTTTTTCGGCGGTATGTCCGATATATTGTCCCACCAATTTGGTGCGATCGGCTTCCACAAATTGACCCTTTTTCAACAACCCCAAAGCGCGATAAATTCGGCCGATCAAACGGGAAACGGTGGTTTTTCCCGTCCCCGGATTGCCGGTAAATAATAAGTGGCGAGTTTCCATTTCATTACCGGCCAACATCCCCGCCTTCGCCAATTTTATATTGGCGATTTGGGTGTTAATTAATTGTCGGACATCCTGTTTGACGGACTGCAACCCCGTCAACTCTTCCAATTCTTGCAACAGTTTTTCCAGCGTCTCCTCATCGGCGGTTCCCCGTTGGGAGAGTTCCCGATAGTCCGGCGGTAAATCGGCAACGGTAAAGGGTTCCGTCAGGGGATTCAAACCCAATTTTATAACGCGATCGCTCCGTAAATCATCCATGCGATCGAATATCTTTTCCACCTCCCTGGCGTTGCCAAAATTGCCGTCTCGGTTGTCGTAAAGCTGGGTCAATAAGTTGTCGAGACGGGGTTCCAAATTCGGCGCGATCGCACCTTTGACCCGATCTACCCGCTGCCGGAAAATCGTCAACAATTCCGGCGGTTTGTAATCCTCGAAAATAATTTCCGTTCCAAAACGACTCGACAAACCGGGGTTAGATGTGATAAAATTATTCATCAATTCCGGATATCCGGCGACAATCACCGCCAGCCGTTCCCGTTCATCTTCCATCCGTTTTAATAGGGTATCGATCGCCTCCCGTCCCCAGTCATTTTCACCCCCTTGAGCGAGGGTATAAGCCTCGTCAATAAACAACACCCCATCCAAAGCGCGATCGACCGTTTCATTGGTCAAAATTGCCGTGTGTCCCACATATCCCGCCACCAAATCTCGCCCGCCAATTTCTACTACATGACCTCGCCGCAATAACCCCAAATCTCGATAAATTTCTCCGATCAATCTCGCGACGGTGGTTTTACCCGTTCCGGGGTTTCCTTTGAAGACCAAATGCAGCCTCGGGGGTTCGGTGGCGATGCCATTTTGTTGGCGTTCTCGGGCGATTTGTAATGACCCCATTTTTTGCTGGACGGCGGTTTTGACATTCCCCAAACCGACCAATTCTTGCAAGCGTTCCAACGCCGGTTTGTCGCTGACATCCCCGGATAGCCACTGCTGCTGTTTGGCGACAGTCAGGGATAATTCGGAAACGGAATTAAAGCGATCGTACCAGGTGTTTAGGGGTTGATTTTCGGCTGCGATCGCAGAAATTAAACGGTCGCGATCGCCCCAATTGACGGGTTTTTGGTGAACCAGTCGGAAATAATCCCAGAGTTTCTGTAACTCCCCTTCTGCCGGGGTTGACACGCGAACCAAATTAAATTGGCGATCGCCCCGATTTTGCAACCAATTCCCCAGAAAAGTAAAGCCGATAGTGTTGCAAAAATCTTGAAACTGTTGTAAACTATGATGGTGGGAAATAAACGCGCAAAGATTGCGATTCGTGGGAGGAAGTCGCCCCCAACTCACCACCCGTCCCAACAGTTCCCGGCGGTTGTCAAACATCCGCAAATCTTCCACATCAGAAAACACGATCGCACTTTTGTAGCGGGTGTCTTCCATGAAGTGTTGAAAGTAGCCGATACATTGAATATCAGATATCACGGCGGGGCGATTTGCTGCCGGTTGGGGCGTCGGTTCCGGGGAGGTTTGTCGTCCCAACAGGCGGCGGCGTTTCCCCAAAGGGCCGGCTTTCACCCGCATTTCTGGGGGGGAAGGTGGCGGGGAGGTTTTCGGCTGTTCCCTGGCGTTTTGCAGGGATTCCGCATCGAGGAAATAGAGCTTTTTAATTCCCGAATAGAAGACGATGCGATCGAAACCTTGACTTTGCAGATACCGATGTAAAACCTGTTCGATATCTTGCAATAATAAATCGTCGCTACAGAAGCTATCCCCGGTGTCGGTTCCGCACAAAACCAGAAAGCGATCGCCGGTTTGGAGGTTCAATTGATTGGTGACTCGTTCAACCATAATTTTACTTCAATTCATACCCTTTTATCATCAATTTTTTCAGCCCCGGGCAACCCTATAAGGTTGCCCCCACGACCATAATATAGCAATGTGAAATGATTGGTGAAAAATTGATCGACTCAAAGCCCCCAGTATTGGGGGTTTGGGGGCCAGACAA
>NZ_JAYFER010000453.1:0-23139 GCF_055795065.1 Lyngbya sp. CCY1209 | reverse complement strand
GGAACGCACCCTACGCAACATTACTGAATCGTTGAAGGGTTGCCCAAATTTGACTGACTCATCGCCTCTGCCAGGAGCATTCCGATTATAGCAAAAGTGCGATCGCGCGATCGCTGCCACCGTTGACCTGATAAAAATTGCCCGGATATTCGCCTACAAAGCTGAAATAATGGCGTCAACGGGGATGGTGAGATCGGGAAAAGCCAGGGGAGAAACTTCTCCGGAGGTCAGGGTGATTTTGGAGCCGTATTCCCGTCCTCTGGGGTCGCGGTGGATAATTAATTCTCCGGTTTGTAAATTCACCAGCCAATATTCTGGGATGCCGGCTTCGGCATAAATATGGTATTTAACCGTGGAATCTTTCTCTAGGCTGCTGCTTGCATATTCGATCACCCAAAAGATATTTTCTGGGTAGGGGTGATGGCTCAGGTATTCTCGGCCGAGGGGGGCGACAATGGCGATGTCTGGTTCCGGTTCCGAGTCGTTGGGGAGGGTGATGGGTTTGGCCGGACTGACGAGAGCGCGATCGCCTAAAATGCGAGTCAGATAAGCTCCTGCTGCGCGACTGAAAAAGGCATGGGGTTCTCCTTCTGGGGGCATTTTGACAATTTCTCCGGCTAATAATTCTACGGGACGATCCACCAGCAAGCCCGTTTTTATCATCTGATGATAATCGTCTAAACTCCATTTTACGGTTGAGAGTACCATGTTTTTTACCCGAACGATTTGAGCAATTTTAAATGATTGATAGGCTGTGTCTGGGGCAGGACTAACTATTTTATTATATCCCAATCATTTTCAATTCACCACTTTTATGATTAAATAGAAACCCGGTTTCTCGGCAATCTTTGCAATGGAGTCCAAGCCCAACAATATCTCGCCGCCCCGGGGCTGTGGCTCCGGGTATGTGGCATCGCAAATAAGATTGACTTGCAATAAGTTGCCCCGTCCGTGTTAGGATTCTGAACTGCAACTTATTCTTAATTGCGACCCGAGTTCGGGCCGCGGACTGAGGGCGTGCGATCGCCCTTGATTCCATCAGAAGCAGAACGAGAACGAAATGAGCAAACTGACAAGACGCCTTTTTTTGGCTTACGGGACGGCGATGGCGGCCGTTGTCGCGGGTGAGTTGGGGAAGCCCCGCCGCGGGATGGCGGATGCGAGGGTACTGAATCTTTACTCTTCCCGCCACTACGATACTGACAATCAATTGTATGAAGGGTTCACCCAAAAAACGGGCATCAAGATCAACCTGATCGAGGGGGATGCCGCCCAATTGGTGGAACGGATCAAGAGCGAAGGTGCCAACAGCCCCGCCGATGTGCTGATCACGGTGGATGCGGGGAATTTGTGGCGGGCTCAGACGGAGGGACTGTTTCAACCCGTCTCGTCGGCGACGTTGAATAGTGCCATTCCCGCCAACCTGCGCGATCCGGGGGGGCATTGGTTCGGGCTCTCCAAGCGGGCACGGGTGATCATGTACAATCGGGGGAAGGTGAACCCGGCGCAACTGTCCACCTACGAGGCTCTGGGGACTCCGGCGTGGAAGGGAAAGGTGTTAATTCGTTCCTCCAATAATATCTACAACCAGTCCTTGATCGCGGGGATGATCGAAACGAAGGGGGCGGATACTGCCCAAAAATGGGTTCAGGGGTTGGTGGCGAACTTTGCCAGACCGCCGGAGGGAAATGATACGGCCCAGATCAAGGCGGTGGCGGCGGGTATGGGCGATGTGGCGATCGCGAATAGTTACTACCTTGCCCGTCTGGCTAGTTCCAACGATCCGGCGGATCAGGCTGTCGCCCGCAATGTGGGGATGTTTTTCCCGAACCAGCGCGATCGCGGCACTCACATTAATATCAGCGGCGCGGGAGTTGTCCGCAACGCGCCCAATCAAGCGGGGGCGATCGCATTTTTGGAATATCTGGTCACACCCGAAGCCCAAAAAATCTTTTCTTTCGGAAATAATGAATATCCGGTGGTGTCGGGGGTTCCGGTTTCTCCAGCGTTGGCGCAGTATGGAACCTTCAAAAGCGATCCGGTGAATGTGGCGACTTACGGTCGCTTAAATTCCCAGGCGATTCAAATTATGGACCGGGCGGGCTGGAAATAAGCCCTTAAACGAGAGGGATAACCCGGGAACATAGGGGTTCTCAGGTTATCCCCCAACTTCGCAGGATTCTATATCATCCGAGTTCGAGGTTCGATTATTCATCATCGGTGAAGAGAAATTTTGCCTCCTAATTGGCTTCCTGTGATAGGAGTTCTCCCGATTCGATCGCGGTGGCCTCGGTTTCCACGTCTCGGGATTCGTCCTTGCGCTGGGTGTAGGCCACCAAGGCGGGAATCGAAATACAAATTGCACCGTTGATCAGTGCCAAGAAAAGTCCGTAGGCGACGGGGTTATCCACGGTCGCATCCTCCTAGTTACATTATCGAGTTGGCTGTCGATATTTTTTCAACCATTATTACAGCCCCGAGCCGAAAAAACAACGGTTCGAGGTTTTGAATAACTTGTCAATCTGATAAATCATCTCAATCGATTCAATTGTGGGGAAATCGGTTGAGTATTTCTACTCAGGAATTTCGACAAATTTTCCAACTCGACGGGCGGGGGAGAGGGTGCGATTCCGTCAATTTTGTGACTCGACATAACCCTCTTAGAGTATACACCAAACTCGGACTATTTTTTTGATCGCGATGAAATATTTTCCAGAAATCGTGCGATCGTTTCCTGATAGCGATCGCCGCCCACCTCGCGGACGTGGATGTGATCGGCATCGGGAACTATCAAAAGCTGTTTGGGCTCTGGTGAGGCGGCGAAGAGTACCTCGCTCATCCAGGCGGGAACCATACAATCGGTGGTGCCGTGGGTGAATAAAATCGGCATTTTCAACTGGGGAACTTTGGAGAGGGAGTCGAATTTTTGATGCAACAACCAATCCACCGGAAACATCCGGTATTTTTTCTTGACCGTGACCATCTCGCGGATGGAGGTAAAGGAGCTTTCCACGATCAAACCGGCGACTTCGGGATGTCGGGTGGCGAGTTCGATGGCGATCGCGCCGCCGAGGGAGTGGCCGAATAGGATGATATTTTGAGGGGGAATTTGGCGATCGCAGACCAAATACTTCCAAGCCAACTCCGCATCTTCATAGACCCGTTTTTCGCAGGGGAAGCGATCGCAGCTTTGGCCGTATCCGCGATAGTCGATCAAAAAAACCGAATATCCCAGATCGTGAAATTGCTTGGCGTAGCCCACATTGCCGCCGACGTTGCTGCCGTTGCCGTGCAGGTCCAAAATGACGCGATCGGCGCTTCCCGGAATCCACCAGCCGTGAATCTGATCGGGCTTGGATTTGGGATTCGGGAAGGTCAGCCAAACATTTTCGTAGGGCAAATTGAAGGAATCCGGAGTATTTTGAATAGTGCGGCAGGGGAAAAAGATCAGCCGAGTTTGCCAGAGCCGCAAACCGAGGCAAATCAGAACGTAGACGAGGATGGCGATGCCGCCCAGGATTAAGATGGCCTGTTGTAAGAATAAAATCATCGCATCACATCCGATGGCAATTTGTAGAAGGACCCGAGAGAGCTAAAAAAACGATGCCAACAATCCGACCTCACACCACCGTTATTCTAGCGATGAGTGCCGACGGCAAGATCGCCGACCGCTCGCGATCGCCCGCCCGGTTCGGGTCTACGGCCGATCGCGCCCACCTGGAACGACAGGTCGCCCGGGCCGACGGCGTGCTGTTCGGGAACGGGACCCTGGCGGCTTACGGAACGACATTCAGGGTTTCTTCCTCCGAATTATGGCGCGATCGGGAAAAAAATGGAAAACCCCCCCAGCCGGTCCAGGTCCTCTGCTCGGCTTCGGGGGATATCGACCGGGCGTTAAAATTTTTTAAACAACCGGTTCCCCGGTGGTTGCTGACGACGGCGGCGGGGGGGCGGCGATGGCAGGATGGCGGCTATTTCGATCGCGTGATCGTCGCGTCGGATGCCGGAGGTGCGATCGCCGAGTCTGACGGGTTGCGGCAACTCGCCGAATTGGGTTTGGAGCGGGTGGCGGTGCTCGGCGGGGGCCAGTTGGTCGGGTCCTTGGCGGAAATGGGTGCGATCGATGAATTGTGGCTCACCGTCTGTCCCCTGATTTTGGGGGGCACGGCGTCGCCCTCCCCCGTCGGCGGGACGGGATTTTTGTCCGATCTGGCCCCCCGCCTGGAATTGCTGGATCTCGAACGGGTCGAAGATGAGGTGTTCCTGCACTACCGCGTGAAATCCACCTCATAAAATCGTTACAATGCTCGGTCAAGGCCGATTCAACTACCCAAGGTTTTCAGAATGCGTCTTTTTAAAAACATGGTGAATCCGACTCCATCCCCCTATTCCGTCGCCTGGATCGAGCAGGTTTCCGAAGTTCCGAAGTCCGAGTGGGAAGCTCTGGCCCAACCCCTGACAACGCCCTTTTTCGAGTGGGACTGGCTGCACAATTTGGAGGCTTCCGGGAGTGCCACGGCGCGGGCAGGTTGGATGCCGCATCACCTCACCGTCTGGCGGGATTCTCAACTGGTGGCCGCGGCGCCGCTGTACGTCAAAGGTCACAGCCGGGGCGAGTTCGTGTTCGATCACCAGTGGGCGGATTTGGCCTATCAGTTGGGCATCGAATATTATCCGAAACTGTTGGGAATGTCGCCGTTTACCCCCGCCGAGGGATATCGATTTTTGGTGGCGCCGGAGGAGGATGAAGATGAATTGACGGCGTTGATGGTGCACGAAATCGATCGCTTCTGCATCGACAATAAAATCTCCGGCTGCAATTTTCTTTACGTCGATCCGGAGTGGCAGGCTCGGATGGAAAAGCAGGGGTTTACGCCCTGGCTGCACCACAGTTACATCTGGCACAATCAGGGTTACGATACCTTCGACGATTATTTGAAAGATTTCAATGCCAATCAGCGACGAAATATCAAGCGGGAGCGGAAGGCATTGGGGAAAGTGGGCTTGGAAATGCGGACGCTGACGGGGGATGAAATTCCCAAGTCGATGTTTTCGCTGATGTACGATTTTTATGCGAGTACCTGCGATAAATTCGGGTGGTGGGGGAGTAAGTATTTGACCCGAAAGTTTTTTGAACAGTTGCACCACGACTACCGCCACCGGGTGGTTTTTGTGGCGGCTTACAGCGAGTCCGACGATCGCGAACCGGTGGGGATGTCGTTCTGTCTGACGAAGGGCGATCGCCTCTACGGCCGCTATTGGGGAAGCGTCCAGGATATCGACTGTTTGCACTTCAACGCCTGCTATTATTCCCCCATCGAATGGGCGATCGCCAACGGGGTCAACAGCTTCGATCCGGGGGCGGGAGGGCGACACAAAAAACGCCGGGGATTCCCCGCCCGCCCCAACTACAGCCTGCACCGTTTTTATGACGGCCGGCTTGCCAAAATTTTGCGCTCTTATATTGATCGCATCAATGATATGGAACGGCAGGAAATTGATTACGTTAATCAGGATTTACCGTTCCGAATTGATACTCAAACTGAGGTTGAAAAATAACCTCAAATTCCCCGGAGGCGCACCATCACAAAGGGCGCAAGTCTTGCGCCCTTTTTTGATATTTTTTACAGGTATAAATCGCCTGTATTTTAATTAGTTACCGAAGACATTTTTCAGTTTTTTATCTACCATTTCGGTCACGGTTTCAAGATTTTCGGAGTTTTCCGGATTCTTCATTTTTTCCTTGTCCGCACTGCCCTGGACGGCGTTGAGTCCGTCCCCTTCAGTCTTCCGCAGCATGGTATTGAGGGAACGCGGTTCGTCGGATTCGGCTGTTTTCTTGGCTTCTTGCTGAATTTGATTGAGGGATGCTTCGGCTTCAGTCGGGCTGCTGTTCGCCGCCAGTGCCGGGGTTAAACTCGACAGGAACCAGACGATGCCGAGACAAAGAACAATGGCAAGTTTCAACAACTTCTGGAAGGAAATTAGAGATTGTTCTTTAAGGGTAGAAATGCTCATGTTTTTGAATCAAAGTATTTGACATTCTCTCCATTTATACTCAATTGATCGCCGGCTTCTCATCTACCCTAGGGGAGAGTTTAAATTTCGGCTGGCCACGTTGATCGCCAATTTTCATTAATTCACTCTCGCCACGTTCGGCTCGATCAATGTTTGGCTTGATGGCGAATTGTTTCGGCTTCTTCCATCGTCAATTCCGGATCTTGTTCGTCGGACTTTTGAACGTAGTTGAGTTTCAATTCTTCCAATATGTCGGAGATCAACCCTTGCAGTTCGGATTGGTTGGATTTTTGTCGGAGTTCCCGTTTCAGGGCTTCACCAAAATGCTGGCTGAGGCGATCGAACAGTTCCCGCCCGACCACATCGGAATAGGAGTTGATCAAAACGGTATAAGTGGCGTGGGACAAATAATCGGCTAGATTTTCGATGGTGCTGGACGGCAGGCTTTCGAGTCCCGGGATGTTCTGAAAAGTCTGATAGAAATCGGACTGTTTCAAGGATTCTTTGAGGCTGTAGTGGAGGAGGGTTTCCAAGTCGGGTTGAACTTGGGGTAAAACGTTGTAGAGGGAGAGTTGGATGATGCGGTCGAGGATGCGATCGATTTTGTTGGCTTCCGGACTGGCGTCGGGGGGGGCGAGGAGAGCTCGGGCGAGTTCGCCGCTGTTCACCGCATCCTGGGTTTGGTTGAGGAGTCGGACGACCAAAAAGACCGAAACGCGATCGGCTAAATAGGCCGCCGGTTCGTGGGTGATGGCGGCGAGAATGTCTTCCAAATCGATAATTTTTGACCGGTGGAGTCGGACGAAAACGGGGACTACCCGCAGCCACCGCCAAAAGGGGAGAAACAGGGGGATATCATACGATCGCCGCAGCATCGCCCCCCACCAATTCATCCCCGGGTGTCGCCAGGACATTCTCAGGGTCTTGACCGCGAAATCGATCGCAAATAAAATAATAAAAGCCAGGTCGATTCGCCAAAAGTAATCGATGGGAACGCCATTTTCGTCGAAATCTCGGTAATAGCTGACCGCCATCAAAGGACGAATCTTTTCATCGAAAAAGGAGATGGCATCCGTCCAGCCCACATCCCCAAGGTAGGGCCGACTCCAAAATTGATCAAAGGCCCGTTTCGTCGAGGAAGTTTCGAGGCGATATTCCATCCGCTTTTGCAGTGTCGCGAAGGTGGAAAATTGGCCGGAGATGCTGAAGGGATTTTCGACCAGCAAATCTTCACTTTGATTTCGCAGGGATATGAAAATGGGATCGACGGACGGGGAAGCGAGTCCCGATTTTGCCACTTCCATTTTCAAGGCATCGACGGTATTGAGATAGCGGGTAGTGTCGGGGTGGGGTTGGATGGATTTGACGGGATCGTAGAGGCGGACGATCGCGGGAAAATGGCGGATATAAGTATTCCGGAGGGGAATGTAACTGAGATTGAATAAAACTAAAATTAGGTTGATCGCAGCAACGATCGCCACAAATTTATTCCACCCCGTCCACCGCGATGAGGGTTGGACGTGCATTCGTGAGGGTTGGGAACTTGCTGACATGGTATCGAGAGATCTTCTACATTTTACATTGTCCTCCGCGCGATCGCCCCTTGATATCCCCCCAAAGAGAGATGATGATTGGAGCGGGAGTTGATAGGCTAAACTGGATTCGTACCAATATAGCCAAAAATTGGAAGTGATAAATATGACAAATAGGAAAGCTTTGCGAGGAACCGAATTAATTGATTGCGCCAAGTCCAGCGCCCCCCAAGGACTGGAACGGGCGGCGAGTAATTGCGGATACGGAGACGATATCGAAGCGTTCCAAAGCAACTTGAAGCAAGCTTGCCAGGAGATCGGACTCAAGGATTTTAAAAATTTGAACGATCTGATCACCGATCGCCAGCGGATGGTGCAACAGGGCGGCGTGGAAATTGCCCCGGACAGTCAAACTTCTCTGTAAGTTTTTGCGGTCATTTCTCGAAGTATAAAACCACAGAGACACGGAGGACACGGAGGAGATATCTGGGAAATTGTCGGACTAAAAAAAGTGTTCAAGCCCGCTTTTCAACCTCTGACGAATGAATCTGATGGGTCAATTCTTCTTCTTGTCGGGAACGAGCTTTGGCAATACTCCGAACCAAATGATGGGTGTCGTTTTTTAGGGCGTGGCGGACTTGTCGTGGGGTGTTGCGGTGGCGGGCGATCGCGTATCGGGCCAGCCAGTCCGACGCACAATATTTCGCCATTTGAGTGAGCAACTGGGGGGAGGTTTGGGAGTGGAGGAGGAGCAAAACGCGGAGGGCGGGGGGAGCCGTTTTTATATAATGTTTTTGGACGATCGCGAACCCTTCGGGCTGCGACAGTAAAGATAAGGCCGCGGCCAGCCGAACTTCAATAATTTTATCTTTCAATAGTGCGCTTTGAACCCGCACCGGCGTACTCGAATTTTGGGCGAGTTGATACCGCAGTCCAATGGGGAGCGTCCCCAGGTTCTGCAACGCTTGCCGACTTTCATGGGGATCTTGGGCGGCGTCCAGAATATCCAAAAGGTCGAGGTGAATATCGATCAGATTTAAGTGATTTGCAGAAGAACCCTGCCAGTCCGATATCGAATGGGGCAGAAGTCGCGAATTCAATGGGGTAATTTGAAACGGGCCCGCCACATCTTCGGGCAGCAAACCGACGGTGAATAATTCCTGCAAATATTCCTGATTTTGGAAATTTTTGTGGTAGAGTTCGACCCGGTGAAAGATTGCTGCTTGAGCCGGTCTGTGCCATTTGATTTTCACGGTGACAGTTCACCCCTCAACTCGGTTGACGGTTCTATCATCCCAGAATTTGCGGATCGGCGAAGTGATGGGGGTTGGCACAGGCGGTGAATTGGCCGACCCGATCGCGTGACGGGAAGACGCAGGGAATGTGACGGCGATCGTCGAGTCGGTATCGGCTATATAGCGCTGCGCGAGGGTGTAGGGTGTAGGGTGTGGGGTGTAGGGAAAATTGATAATTGATAATTGATTGCCCTCCTCTGCCTCCTCGACTCCCGATTCCCGATTCCCTCTCTCGCCACTCCAAACCCGATCCGGACTGATTTCGAGTCGGTATCGGCTATCCTCGTATATAGTCGCGGGTTGAGTTCAAATCCCCAAACCCGATCGCACCCGCTCTTTTAGATCGATAGGATCATGCATTTAATTTTATGCCACAGGACCGCAGATTTCGACGCCCTCGGGGCGGCGGTGGGGTTGACCCGCCTGCATCCGGGGAGTCGGATCGTGCTGACGGGGGGCGCCCATCCGGCGGTGCGGGATTTTTTGGCATTGTACCGGGACGAGTTCCCACTGATCGAACGGCGGTCGGTGAATCCCTCCCAAATTCGGAAATTGTCGGTGGTGGATACTCAAAACCGCGATCGCCTCGGAAAAGCGGCCCAATGGCTGGATTTGCCCAATTTGGAAATCGTCGTCTACGACCACCACCCCCATCTGGAACTGGATATCCCCGCCACTCACGCTCACATTGAAGCGGTGGGGGCGAGCACGACCTTAATTGTAGAACGGCTGCGGGAGTCGGAACTTCTGGGATATCTCACCCCCGCCGAAGCCACGGTGATGGCTTTGGGAATTCACGTCGATACGGGGTCCCTGACCTTTGACCACTCCACATCCCGAGATGCGATCGCCCTGGCTGGGCTGATGGAACGGGATGTCAGTTTATCGGCGATCGCGGAATACGTCGAACCGGGATTGTCGCCCACCTTGCAGGACTTGCTGACGGAAGCCTTGGACCGCCTCGAACAAACCACCGTCCGGGGCCACGCGGTGTCCTGGGTGTTGCTGGAAACCGAAGATTACGTCCCCGGACTCTCCAGCTTGGCGTCCGAGTTGCTCGATGTCACCGAAAGCGACGCCCTGCTGCTGGGGAACCTGTACCGGGTGCGGTCTGGGGGCGAGATGCGGCTGACAGTCATCGGGCGATCGCGGATCGAAAAAACCGACCTCAACGCCCTATTTGAACCCTGCGGCGGCGGCGGACACCCCCGGGCGGCGTCGGCGATTTTGCGGGATGTGGAACCCCGGGAGGCGATCGCAGATCTGGTGGAACGCTTCCAAGCCCAAATTCCCCAACCCCCCACGGCAAGGGAGTTGATGTCCTCTCCGGTGCGAACCATCCGCCCGGAAACCACCGTCGGGGAGGCCCACCGCATCCTCCTCCGCTACGGCCATTCCGGTTTGTCCATTTTGGATGATCATCATCAACTGGTGGGAATTATTTCTCGCCGCGATATCGACATCGCCCTCCACCACGGCTTCCATCACGCCCCCGTCAAGGGCTACATGACCCCCCAACTGCGGACGATCGCGCCGGAAACCACCCTGCCGGAAATCGAATCGCTGATGGTCACTTACGATATCGGCAGACTCCCCGTTTTGCAAGACGGCAACCTGGTGGGAATTGTCACCCGCACGGATGTCCTGCGGCTGCTTTACCAACAGCAACAGCCCCAAACCCCCCCCCGCCGGGGCTGCATCCCCGGTTCCACCTGCGGCACCGTCCGGGAATTATTGCAGGACCGCCTCACCCCCCCGCTGTGGGAATTGCTGCACAAAATCGCCGAACTCGCCCAAAAACGGGGTTGGCAAATTTATCTCGTCGGCGGCGGCCTGCGGGACTTGCTTTTGGCGGATGCGGACGAGACGTTGCTGCTCAATGATATCGATCTGGTGGTGGATGGCTGCTACCAACATTCGACGGGGACTGAGGACGAAGACGGGGACTCGACTCCCCCGGCGGTGGACTTGGCGCGATCGCTTCAACAAGACTACCCGGAAGCCCGGATGGAGGTGCACGGCCAATTTCAGACCGCTGCCCTCCTCTGGCACAACCACCCCGTTTTAGATTCCCTGTGGATTGATATTGCCACCGCCCGCACCGAATTTTACCCCTATCCGGCGGCGAACCCGGAAGTCGAAGCGAGTTCCATCCGCCAGGATCTCTACCGCCGCGATTTTACCATCAATGCTTTGGCCCTGCGATTGACCGAACCGAGGGCGGGGGAATTGTTGGACTTTTTCGGCGGTGTCACGGATTTAGAATTGCGGCAAATTCGGGTGTTGCATCCCAACAGTTTTATCGAAGATCCGACCCGCATTTATCGCGCCGTCCGCTTCGCCGTCCGACTGGGATTTCAACTGGAATATCAAACGAAAGAATATGTCCGGTATGCGATTAATAGCGGCATCTACGATCGCCAGCGGAAAGGGCGAAAATCAGCCCGGGTTCCGGCTTTGGAAACTCGGTTAAAAAGCGAGTTAAAATACATCTTGCAAGCCCCCTACTGGAAACCGGCGCTGCGGTTGTTGGGGGAATTGAAAGCCCTGCGCTGCATCCATCCGACCTTGGAATTAAATCAGCAATTGTGGCGGCAAATTCGCACGGTCGATCGCTGTCTGCAACGCTTCGATCCGGAACGGACGCTCACCCACTGGCAAATTCGCCTGGAAGTGTTGGTCGCCTATTTGCAACCGGAATATCGCCGGGAAGTCGCGGAGATACTGCAACTGTCCTCGGACGAAATCGGGCGATTGGAAGATTTGGAATCCGCTAAAAATCAGGTTTCTGAATCGTTACCAAAATGCCAAAAGCCGAGCCAATTTTATCGGCTGTTTGAACCCTACAGTTTACCCTTTTTAATTTTAATTGCCGCCCAATCTTCCCGTCAAGTCCGGAAAGGGATCTGGCAATATTTGAATCGTTGGTGGAATACCAAACCGATTTTAAACGGGAATGATTTAAAACAATTAGGATACAAACCCGGGCGCCAATTTAAAGTGATGTTGGATGACTTGTTGGAGGCGACATTGGACGGGATTGTGCGCGATCGCACCCAGGCGGAGAGGTTGATTTGCGATCGCTATCCGAATGCTTAGTTGTTGGGCTTCAGTCGGTCCAGTAGGGTGGGTTAGGCGGCTTCAACCTATGCTGTGAAAGCCATCTATCAATCCGCCGTAACCCACCGTTTCAGGTGTGTCGGTCCACTACAATTAACTCCTATTAACTTCAAGAGTAAATCGCGGAAATGCGATCGCCCTCCGAAACGCGATCGCCACTCTCCCGGACATTCTCCCATCCCAGATATCCACACAATAGCATCACCGCGACGATCGCGAGAATTTGCATCGATTTTTCAAAGGCAATCAAGCCGCGCAGGATGGTTGGCATTTTCGATCTCCTCAATCTAGAATCTCATTTCAGATCGTACACCCTCCGATCTCGGAATTTCGGAAAAGATTCAAAATTCTGTTGACAGCCAAAAGGGGAAGGCTTCCAGACGCCCTCCCCTTCGGCAATTCCCAATGGCTGGATTCATTCTAGTCGGCGAAATGATTCCGATAACACCAGGCGAAAATCGTACCCGCCGCGAAGAATTTCAGCGTCTCCAGACTCAGATAGCTGAAGTGCAGTTGATTCATCCCCGCCGGCACCGATTCAACCGGGTTAAATAGGTTCAGATGGGCACCCAAGGCGCTCATTTGGGGGGTGAGACTGTAGGTGTAAAGCAGTGCGATCGCCAACAGAATAAAAGATAATGCCGTCAGGGTGCGAATGCGACTGCTGAACCCTTCGGGAAGCGTGCTTCCCAAAATCATCATCCCCGTCAATCCCAGGGCGGCGCACAGGATTTCAATATGATTGAATGCCGAAAAAATGACCGAACCTGCGGGCGCAAAACTGGTTTCTTCCATCATTCCGGAAACGTACATTCCCGGCATGATCACGAAATCTAACAGCAGGCTACCGCCCAGCCAAAATGCCATCGTGACTAGGACAAGGGTGAGCCAGCGAGATGGATCGTATTGAAGTTTAGATATGGCTGACATGAATAATGCCTCTCAACTTTCGTCCCTTACATTCTCAGTGTAGCGAATCTTTTGCCGGGAAAATATGAAGTATTTTTGCGATTGGGATGTCGGCGGTAATTGTTAAGAAACTTGTAGCGATCAGGGAGCGATCGCCCGCCAATTTTCGCCCATCCGGGGGAATCGCGGCTCATTTTATGAATTTTTGTTAAAATTGCTGACGGAATGTATTGTCGGTGTGAAGGCTGAGAAACGTGAAAGCAGTAATTTTACTCTCCGGTGGACTCGACTCTTCCACCGTGCTCTATCAGGCGAAAGCGGATGGCTGCGAGTGCTACGCGCTCTCCTTTGACTATCAACAGCGCCATCAGCGAGAATTGGAGGCGGCGGCCCAAATTGCCCGGGCGGCGGAAGTGGCCGATCACCAGGTCGTCCAGTTTGACCTGACGCGCTGGGGGGGTTCGGCGTTGACGGACAACCAGATCGACTTGCCGCGCGATCGCTCCGTGGCCGAGATGTCCCAGAGCATCCCGATCACCTACGTTCCGGCCCGCAACACCATTTTTCTGAGTTTTGCCCTCGCCTACGCCGAGGCGATTCGGGCCGATCGCGTCTACATTGGGGTCAACGCCCTGGACTATTCCGGCTATCCCGACTGCCGCTCCGATTATATCGCCGCCATGCAGGAGGTGTTCCGCCTGGGGACCAAGGAAGGGCGGGAAGGCAATGCGATCGCCATCGACACCCCCCTCATCCACCTGAAAAAAACGGAAATCATCCAATTGGGGAATGAGTTGGGCGTCCCCTGGGAACACACTTGGTCCTGTTACGCCGGCGAAGCGGAAGCCTGCGGTGTCTGCGATGCCTGCCGGTTGAGGCTGGCGGCGTTTGAAGCGTTGGGGTTGAGCGATCCCATTCCCTACCAATCGTGATGGCGGGGATAATTGCCTCAAATTGTCGGGCTTTTATGCCGCTACGCGCAGGGAATCGGGAATCGGGTGAAATGACCAAGAATCAGGGTTTCGGGCGCGAGCCCCAAATGAAACTGTAAACACGCGATCGCTCATTGCTATAGTTGCCGATGATTGCCCGATTTTGCCCTCGGAAACGATAGAATTAAAAAGAGTTTTGCTCGGGATCTCCGGCAATTCTGTGTCCTGCAGTTCGGCGGTGTCGAACCCATCTCCCCTGCGTGGCATCTCAATTCAGCGAATTTCTCCCGAATGTCGGTCTTATGGTCAAAAAGTTTGGACAATTGAATGATCGCGATGCCTATGAGTCGCTGTGCGAAGAAGCGACGATTCTGCATCAGCGAATTACCCATCTCAAGCAGCTTCTCACCGAGGCGGAACGGGAGAATCGGGAGTTGCGATCGCAATTGGAGACGAAAGCGGCAGTTGCGGGGGAAGCATCCGCAGAAACCGACAGTCCCCCAGAAGATCAAACTCAGGAGAGCGATCGCACGGATATCAAAACGGTTGAGACGGAGGATTCCGCCGCTTCTGTGAGTGCACAAACCGAGCCGGTTGAGAATATAGAAATTCGGGATACGGAAACCGATCGCACCGATATCGAAACCGTCGATAACATCACTCCCGAATCTTCTGTCGGTCGAGAAAGTGACGCGGTTTCGACTTCCGAAACTCGGGAACAGGAGGGCGATCGCCGCGACGATATTGACCCATCCGAACCGGCCGTCAATCGAGAGAATTCCGGCGCGATCGTCAACGGAAAAAACGGCAAAGGGAATTTTTCCGGCAACGGTTCGACCCCGGGAAAAAACCTCGAACCGAATTCGATATTACCCGTCAATCAGGGGGGTGGAACCGCCACCGCGATCGCGCCCCCGAAACCCGAAACTCCCTCATCCGAGGAAGACGATCTCGACGAAATTCCCGATGAAGTCGAGATGTCCCTATTCGATCATCTCGAAGAATTGCGACAGCGCATTTTTTACTCATTAATTGCCGTCACCGGCGGCATCGTCCTTTGTTTCATCGCCGTCAAACCGATCGTCAAACTGTTGCAAATTCCGGCCCAAGGCGTGAAAATGCTGCAACTTGCCCCCGGAGAATATTTCTTCGTCTCCCTGAAAGTTGCCGGATACAGCGGTTTGATCCTGGCGAGTCCGTTCATTATTTACCAAATCGTCCAATTTGTCCTTCCCGGACTCACCCGCCGCGAACGGCGTATCCTGGGGCCGATTTTCCTGGGTTCCACATTCCTATTTTTGATCGGTTTGATCTTCGCCTATGTCGCGATCGTTCCCGCCGCACTCAAATTCTTCATCGGCTACGGCGCCGAAGTCGTCGAACAACTGTGGTCGATCGCGGAATACTTTGAATTTGTCCTGAAACTGCTATTCGTAACGGCGATCGCATTCCAGGTTCCCATCATTTTAATTTTATTGGGAATTCTCGGAATCGTGTCTTCCAAACAAATGTTCTCCGGCTGGCGATATGTGGTACTCGCCGCCGCCGTCCTGGGGGCTATTTTAACCCCTTCGACGGACCCGTTGACTCAAAGTCTCCTCGGGGGTGCGGTCGTCTTTCTATACTTCGGCGGCGTCGGAGTCGTGCGACTGATGGGGAAATAGTTTTTTGTGGGCGATCGCACAATGATCAATTGTCAATTGTCAATTATTCTCCGCAATTCCATAAAAAACGCCCCGGAGAGTGTCTCTCCAGGGCATCAACCAGGGTGCATCTACCATTCTTTTGTTCCATGAGAGTCTGGTATCATCCGGAACGCAGCGGAAAATTTGCAAAATTTTTTGAGTGATGGAACTGATGAATGGCACAAATCCGGCATCATTGCCAGCGATGGTCTACATTGTGGGGGCTGGTCCCGGCGATCCAGACCTGCTGACGGTGAAAGCCCAGAAACTCTTGACTCAAGCGGATGTGATCCTGTTTGCGGACTCCCTGGTACCCCGCCAGATGTTGGGGGGGGTGCGTCCGGATGCGGAAATTATCAGAACCGCGAATCGGACCTTGGAGGACATTCTCCCGATCATGATCGATCGCGTCAAAAATGGGCGATCGGTGGTGCGCCTGCATTCGGGGGACCCGACACTGTACGGGGCGGTTTACGAACAGATGCGCCGTCTGGCGGAGGCGGGGGTGGATTTCGAGATCGTCCCCGGCATCAGCGCCTTTCAGGATGCGGCGGCGAAACTGAAGGTGGAATTGACCGTGCCGGAACTGGTGCAGACGATTATTTTAACGCGCATCAGCGGGCGGGCGACATCGGTCCCCTCCCGGGAAGAATTGGCGGGTTTGGCGGCCCACCAGGCCAGTCTGTGCCTGTATTTGAGTGCCCGTCATGTGGAAAAAGCCCAGGAACAGTTAATCGCCCACTATCCCCCGGAAACGCGGGTGGCGATTTGCTACCGGTTGGGGTGGCCTGATGAGAAAATTCGGGTGGTGCCTTTGGAAAAGATGGCCCAAGTGACCCGGGAGGAAGATCTGATCCGGACGACGCTGTATATTATTTCTCCCGCCTTGGGGACGGAAGCCACGGCGCGATCGGGACTTTACAACCCCGAACATTCCCACCTGTTCCGAAAATCGAAATAACCATGAAATTTGAGGGGCAACACGCCATCGTCACCGGCGGATCGAGCGGTATCGGCTTGGAAACGGCGAAATTGCTGGTTCGGGAGGGGGCGAATGTCACCCTGATCGCCCGGGACCTGGAGAAGTTGCGACAGGCGGCGACGGCGTTGGAAAAGCTGAGTCCGGATCGGGAAATTGTGACAGAAGTGGCGGATGTGGCCGATCGCACCCAGGTGGAAACGGCAATTGAAAAAGCCTGCGATCGCCTCGGTCCGCCGGATATCCTGATCGCGGCGGCGGGGATGGCCCGTCCCGGTTATTTCTCCGAGGTGGCGATCGCGGTTTTTGAACGGACGATGGCGGTGAACTATTTCGGCGCCCTATACTGCGTGCGGGCGGTGCTCCCCCGAATGCGACAACGAAGCCGGGGAACCCTGGTTTTGATCGCCTCGGGAGCGGCCTTAATTGGCTTGTACGGCTACACGCCCTATGCTCCGAGCAAATTTGCCCTGCGGGGTCTGGCGGAGGCCTTGCGGGGCGAATTGAAGCCCGCTGGCATCCATGTTTCGGTGGTCTACCCCCCCGACACGGACACGCCCCAACTGGCGGCGGAGAACCGGACGAAACCCCCGGAAACCAAAAAAATGACGGAGACGGCGGGTATTTGGACGGCGGCGGATGTGGCAAAAGCGATCGTCCGGGGAATTGAGAAGCGGCAATTCGCGATCGCCCCGGGGTTGGAAATGACCCTGCTGAACCGCTTTCACAGCCTCCTGGCGCCGGGACTCAATTGGTATTTCGATCGCATTGTTGCCAAGATGCGAAAGTTTTAGGGGGGGAAATTGCTGGCAACCGGAAATCTAGAAATCTCAAGGCAACCAGAAATCTAGAAATCTCAAGGCAACCGGAGACGGTTGCCCCCACCAGAACAGCAGGAGGGCGAATGCCATTCGCCCCTACAATTCCCTTCCCCACACCCCACACCCCATTCCCCATTCCCCATTCCCCATTCCCCATTCCCCATTCCCCATTCCCCAAATCATGATTGTCAGAGAAGTTGCGATCGCTATTCTTTATCGGGAGGAGAAAATTCTCCTCCAATTGCGGGATGATATCCCCAATATTGCCCATCCCGGCGTTTGGGCGATGTTCGGCGGGCACGTTGAACCGGGGGAGACGCCTGCGGAGGCGATGCGGCGGGAGTTGATCGAAGAAATTGGCTACGAGGCGACGGTTTTATCGGAATTTAATCGCTATAGTTACCGGTATGAAAATACGGAGGTGATCCGGAATATTTTTCACGGCCCTTTGGAGGTGAGTTGCGATCGCCTGGTGTTAAACGAAGGTTGGGATATGAGGTTGTTCTCGCCGGAGGAGATTATCGCCGGGGAAGCCTATTCTAAACAGGCGGGAATGGTGCGGGCGATCGGTCAGCCCCACCGTTTGATTATACTCGATTTTCTCCGGGATAATTGGGGGATTGGGGAATAGGGAGTCGGGAGTGGGGAGTCGGGAGTGGGGTTTGAGTTCTATGCTAAAAGCTGAAAACCCTTATTCATTGACTGTTGACTGTTGACTGTTGACTGTTGACTTGATTACTCTCGTGCCCGCCGGCTGAGATCTTCGATGTCGGGTTGGATGATGCCTTTGAATATTGCAAAGTTTTTGATCGCCTCGGAAATGCCCTGGATGATTAATAGGAAAAAACTAACGATAATCAAGGTTTTGATCGGATAGCGGGGCAAGCCGCCGGGGTCCGGGGACACTTCTTGAATCGCCCAAGAATTGGCGATCGCACCCCAAGAGTAAAAGATAATCATCGCGCAAAAGGGAATCAAAAATAACAGCGTTCCCAGCAAATCGACCAAGGCTTTTTGTTGGGTATTAAAGCGACTTTGGAGAACGTCAACCCGGACGTGTTCGTTGTGTTTTAAAGTGTAGGCTGCACCGAGTAAAAAGATGATATCGAAAATATACCATTGGGTTTCGATCAGGGCGTTGGAACTCAAATTCTGCCCCACCGCGCGGCCCACATAGCGGCCGATTACGTTCCAGGTTCCGACGCCGATCATAATCAGTGTCAGCCAGTAGATGAAGCGGCCCAGGTATTCATTTAGGCGATCGATTATTCTCGACAGGCGCAGCAGTTTTTCCACGGCAATACTCCGAGTGAATGGATAGGTTTGATCCCCCATTATCCCCCTTCAAAAGGGGGACTTTGAATTGATTCTCCCCCCTTACAAAGGGGGGCTGGGGGGGATGATTCTGACTGCGATCGCGGCGTGAAAATCCCCCTAAATCCCCCTTTGAAAGGGGGACTTTGAGTGAATTCTCCCCCCTTACAAAGGGGGGCTGGGGGGGATGATTCCGAGTGCGATCGCGACGTGAAAATCCCCCTAAATCCCCCTTCAAAAGGGGGACTTTGAATTGATTCTCCCCCCTACCTCCCCCCTTCTCCCCCCTTCTCCCCCCTTACAAAGGGGGGCTGGGGGGGATGGGGGTTGGGGGGGATTCTAATTGGCGGACGACTGACAGAGAATCAAGCCGAACCAATTTTGGGGATCGGTCCAGGATTGAACGGGCGTCAAACCTTTGGAATTAAGATAATCCCGCATCGCGTCCAAGTCAAATTTCCGAGAAATTTCGGTTCGGATCGTTTCCCCGGCGGCGAAATCGACGGTCAGGCCGAGTTTTTTGAGTTCGACGGTCTGCGATCGCATACTCCGCAGGTGCATCTCGATCTGGTGGTCTTCGAGATTGTAAAAAGCCAGGTGTTCAAATTCTTTGATGTCAAAATTGCCCTCAAACTTGCGGTTGAGGTGGCGCAGCATATTCAAATTGAATGCCGCCGTCACTTCCTGTGCGTCGTTGTAGGCGGCTTCCAAAACGGGGGTGGACTTGTGCAGGTCAATCCCCAATAAAAAGTATTCTCGCGGCAAAAGGGCGCCGGTAATTTGGGAGAAAAAGCGATCGCACTCCGGCGGGGTCATATTGCCCAAGGTGCTGCCCAAAAAGCCGATGGCGCGGGTGGGAAGGGGAGCGGGTTCGAGGTTTTGCAGGGCCAGTTCGTAGGTGGCGACCATGCCATGAACCTGGAGGGAGGGGTAATCCTCCATCAGTTCGTAAGCGCTACTTTCCAGAATGCCGCCGCTGATGTCGATGGGGAGGTAGCGCAGGGGATATCCCAAACTTTGGTAGGCGTCCAGCAAAATGCGGGTTTTGGTGGAACTGCCGCTGCCGAGCTCCACCAGTTCGCACGGTCCGGTCAGTCGGGCGATTTCGGGCGCGTATTCCCGTAAAATTGCCGTTTCCGTGCGGGTGGGGTAATATTCGGGCAGTTCGCAGATTTTTTCAAACAAAAGCGAACCGCGATCGTCGTAGAAGTATTTCGGGGACAGGGTTTTGGGGTGACGGGTCAACCCCTCGATCACATCGCTCCCAAAGACGGGTTCGGTGTCTTGTCGCTCTGTATCACCGACCAGGCGATCGATCCGGAGCCGTTGCTTTAACAACGAGCGATCGCCCGTTTCGGTTGAAGTCAGAGGGTTTGAAGTTTGCATTTACATCTGAGCCAGATACAGCAATGGGACAAAAACAGCCACTCAGCCGCTCCCGTTTTGTATTTTCCCATACCGTTTGACGGCTCAACCGACAATATCTGCAATCTGTCGCCATTTCTGTCCAAGGAGGGATGGTCTGCCTCAAAATTGGCACACTGAGGGGGGATCGACGGGGCAGACTTTATTTTCGATGGGATTTTCTTGCAATCCGAGGTAGGTCAAATTTTCTAAATTGGATAATGGTTCAATTTTTTCGATCTGATTGTTCCAGAGGTTTAATTCTTGCAATTGTGTCAAATTGGCGAGGGGTTCGACATCTTCGATCTGATTGTCGCCGAGGTAGAGAATTTGCAAGTTATTCAATTCTGATAAGGGCGCGATCGCTTCAATTTCATTTTTTCCCAACCCCAATGTTCTCAAAGTTTTCAACTGCGCCAGGGGTTCGAGATCCGTAATTTTGTTATCAATCAAATTGAGGTCGTCGCTCAAGTTAGTCAACTGGGCGAGGGGTGCGAGTTCGCTGATTTGATTGCTCCGCAGTTGCAAGTTATCGAGATTTTTGAGATTTTCTAATGGTTTGAGGTCGGCGATCTGGTTGTCGCTGAGGCTGAGGTTTTGGAGGTCGGCGAGAGCGGCGAGGGGCGACAGATCCGCGATCGCGTTTCCGTCCAAATCCAGCACTTCTAAACCGGTCAGATTGGACAGGGGGGCGAGATTTTCGATTTGATTGGTATTGAGATTGAGGAGATTTAAGGTTTTGATTCCCGATAGCGGACTCAAATCGGCGATCGCATTATTGGACAGGTTCAGTTGATTCAGTTCTTCTAACCCTTCCAGGGGTGTGAGGTCGCCAATTTGATTGTCGCTCAGATCGAGTTCCGTCAATCCCCACAGTTCGGAAAGGGGCGAAAGATCCGCGATCGCATTTCCGTCCAGTTTCAATGTTTGCAGGCGGATCAAAGTTTCCAGCGGCGTCAGTTCAGATATTTCATTTTTAGATAATATCAGTTCGTTTAAGTTGGTCAATTCGGCGAGGGGGGTCAGGTCGGCGATCGCATTTTTTTCCAAATTTAGATCGGTCAGATCGGTCAAAATTGCCAGTTGGGTTAAATCCCGAATTTGGTTGTCGCCGAGGTCGAGTTCCGTCAGTTGGGGCAGGGAAATTAAAGGAGTCAGATCGGTGATTTGACTGCTGCTGAGGTCGAGGGTCATTTGCCCCGATAATTTTTGTTCCGCCAAACCGCAATCTTGAACGGTCGATTCCCGCAATAAGACTTCGACAGTCCGTTTCGCTTCCGCACCCAAACTCTCTCGATTCAAACACCAATCTTCAAATGTGCGATAGTCCCGAAGCTGTTGAGGCGGCTGGGATGTCGGTTCGGGAGCGTCGGTTATTCCCGTCAGGCGATCGAGTTGCGAACAACCCCACAAACTCGCGCCGCAGAAGCAACCGGCGATCAAACGCATTGATTTTTCTGGGAAACAATTTTTCGCCATTTGCGATCGCTCCAATATCATTTACAATTGGCACGGGTTCTCTGATTATAACCGACAAGGGCGATCGGCTGAAATGGAAACGTAGTCAAATAGATGATTCGCAATTTATATTTTTTAAAATGCCCTTTTATTGGTTCAATTTATTGTCTTCAAAAAAACGTCGCAAAATCCGTTGTTGGGCTTTAGCCCCAGTCGGAGGCGCTGGCATCGCAACAACTTCCCCATCGGGGGATTAAAATGGAGCGGAATCGATGTCACGATCTCGGCTATGACTCCGACCTCAAAACACCCCCGCAAACGCCCTTTTAACCTTCCCGACTGGCCCTCAGACACCGAACTGGTGGGGTTGGAATTTGAACTCGTCCCCGGCGTCGATCGCACCCTCTACGCCCAATATACCGTCGGACTCCACGCCTGGTTTCTGGACCAAGTGCGGGACACCAACCCGGAACTCTCCCAATATCTCCACGACGGACAGTCGGAAAAACCCTTCACCATTTCCGCCCTCGACGGCCCTTTATCGGCCTCGGGAAAAGAAGTACAATTGCAGGGCGATCGCTCCTACCGCTGGTCGATCGTCGCCCTGTCTAGCCCCCTGGTGGAGTGGCTGGACGGTTGGGTGCACAACCTCCCCCGCCGGGTGGAATTGCGGAACGCCCCCTTGGAAATTCGCAACTGTCGGGTTGCCCTGGAACCGACGACTTACCGCCAACTGTGGGAGGAACCCGCCCCCAAATCCGCCAATTTGAAATTGAGTTTCACCTCCCCCACCAGCTTCCGCCACAAGGGACACCACCTGCCCCTCCCTCTCCCCATCAATTTATTTCACAGCTATTTGCGCCGCTGGAACGATTTTTCCGACCTTCCCAGCGATCGGGATCTATTCTTAGAATGGGTCGATGAATTCGTCGTCATCCAACGCCACCGCCTCGAATCCGTCAAAGTCGCCGCCGGCAAGCGGGGCATGGTGACGGGGTTCACGGGGGCCATCGAACTGGGAATTTCTCACAAACGGCGATCGGACTTCCAAGGCGACGCGGAAGGGCAAAAACAGCTATTCTACGCCCTCGGGCGACTCGCCCCCTACTGCGGCACCGGACACAAAACCACCTTCGGACTCGGACAAACTCGCTTCGGCTGGCAATTGCAGGACGTGCAGTCCCCCCCCACCATCCAACAAATGTTAGCCGATCGCATCTCCGAACTCACCGCAATCTTCCTCTCCCAGCGGCGCCGAACCGGCGGCAACCGCGCCGCCGACGTGGCGGAAACCTGGGCCACAATCCTCGCCCGCCGGGAGTTGGGCGAATCCCTACAAGCGATCGCGATCGATTTAGAAATGCCCTACGAAACCGTCAAAACCTACGCCAAACTCGCTCGCCGTGCGTTGAAATAGGGAGTCGGGAGTCGGTATTAGGGAGTCGGGGGCAGAGGAGGCGGAGGAGGCAGAGGAAGCGGAGGAGGCAGAGGAAGCGGAGGGGAAGAATCTAAAATCAGGGCGCAAGCCAGGGGCCCCTACTAAAATTCCCCACACCCCACCGAGCACACCCCACACCCCAATTCTGATATGATCGTGTAACCAATCCCCGCGAAGACAGCGACGGGGCTTTCTAGCCCTAACCTGTTACTCTGTCTCGCAGAGAGCAAGACA
>NZ_JAYFER010000452.1:0-353 GCF_055795065.1 Lyngbya sp. CCY1209 | reverse complement strand
CCAAAAGGAAAACATACATCCGGGAAGAAATCGGGGGGAAGAGGTCTACTCGGCTTCAAGACCCACATAAAACCGGATAAGGAAGCAATCAAAGCCCACATCAAAAAGGTTAAAGAGGTGATTAAGAAACACAAAACATCACCTCAAGCCGCCCTGATTAAAGAACTCAACCCTATCATCACAGGATGGGCAAGATACTACTCAGGGGTAGTCTCCAAGGAGATTTTCAACAAGCTAGGTAATATACTCTGGCAACAACTGCGGGCATGGGTAGTGTCACGATGCGGAATTGCCAATTACAAAACGCTCAGAAAATACTACCGAACAGGTATGACAAAATTGAGCAACGGGGA
>NZ_JAYFER010000451.1:0-8761 GCF_055795065.1 Lyngbya sp. CCY1209 | reverse complement strand
CTCCCCCCTTACTCCCCCCTTTCAAAGGGGGGCTGGGGGGGATGGGGGCTGGGGGGGATGGGGGTTGGGGGGGATGGGGGCTAGGGGGGCTACACGGAAACCGTCAGCAACTTGTCGGCTTGTTTCGCCGTTTCAAAGAAATAGGCGACATTCTCCTCCGGGGTCTTTTGCAGGACGCCGTGGCCCAGATTCAGGATGTGACCCCGGTTTCCGGCCTTGCGAATGGTGTCGAGGATACGATCGCGGATCAGTTCCTTCGACCCGAACAAAATGCCGGGATCGATATTGCCCTGGACTCCCAGATCGCGCCCGATGCGGTTTCTGGCCTCGCCCATGTCCACGGTCCAATCGACGCTGATCAGGTCGGCGCCGGACTTAGCCATTCGCTCCAAAATGCCCGCGCTGCCGTTGATGTAGAGGATCAGGGGGGTTTCGGGGTGACGCGCTTTGACGCGATCGAACACCTGTTTTTGGTAGGGGAGGGCGAAGATTTCGTAATCCTGGGGACTCAACTGGCCGGCCCAGGAGTCGAACAGTTGCACCACCTGGGCGCCGGATTCGATTTGATAACAGGCGTAGGCCGCGATCGCATCAGCCAATTTACTCAGGAATTGGTGCAGCAGGGCGGGTTCGGAAAATGCCATACTTTTGATGATGCGATAATCCTTGGAGCTCTTGCCCTCGATCGCGTAAGCCGCCAGGGTCCAGGGCGCCCCGACGAAGCCCAAAACCGCCGCCTCGTTCCCCACTTCCCGCCGCAGGGTTTGCAGGATTTCCTTGATGAAGGGGAAGGATTCTTCCGGTTCGATGGGACGCAGTTGGTCGATTTGGGACTGGCTGCGGATGGGCGGATCGATGATCGGGCCTTTGCTTTCGACGATATCGAAATCAATGCCAATTCCCGGCAGGGGAGTCAGAATGTCGGAGAACAGGATCACGCCGTCGGGTTTGAAGGCCCGGAAGGGTTGCAGGGAAATTTCGACGGCGATATCGGTTTTTTCGGAACGTTCGCGGAAGGAGGGATATTTTTCCCGCAGATCGCGATAGGCTTTCATGTAGCGACCCGCCTGCCGCATCATCCAAACGGGGGGGCGGTCCAGCGCTTCACCGCGTGCCGCACGCAATAGATAGGGAATTTGGGTCGAGTCGGTCATTTTAATGAATTAACGGTACTGAATGAGTGGAAAGGATTTTTTTTATTGGCAGTCGCCGGGATAGTCAGGACAAAAGCTGATAGCTGACCATCGCGCGATCGTCCACCGATCCTTATGGTGTCAGGACTTGTCCCCCTTCTTCGTGAAGAATTGTGACGTTGTTTCCTCCTGGCGGCGGGCGAGTCGTTGTAACTTCGTCGTCAGGCGTTCTTTGAGGGTTTGGAAATAGGCGGCGGTTTCCTCCAAACCGGACGCCCGGGCGTATCGGATCAGGGGTTCGAGTAGCCAAGATTCCGTGGGGGTAATTTCGGGTTTGAGGGTGCCGCGCCGCAGGTTCATTTCTACCCACTGGATGCTGGATGGGGTGTGGGTGCCGTGGGCGGCGACGGTGGCGATCGCTTCTTGAAATATCACTTCAAAATCTTCTCGCAAATCGTAGGCCCGCACCATCTGCCCGACCCGGAACACCCGATGCAGCAGTTCCCGGATCTCTTCGGCGGGGGCGGATTCCAAGACTTGTCCGGCATTCAGGGGGGTGAATTCTCCCCGGTCATCGATCGCGCAAATTTGCCCCAGCAGATTCGAGGTGAGGTTGATCAAAGCCTTGTCAAATTCGAGGCGGGTGGCGGAACTGTAGGGCGCCTGTTCAAACCAGCCATTTCGATCTTCGGCGAGGATTTCCAGGCAGCGTTGGCGGGTCCGGGCATCTCCCCCGGCGATGCGCGTCTGTCCCTTCGGCCCCGGTCGGTACAGGGTTCGAGCCCCGCCGCCTTCCCGCAGTCCGGTTTGGATGGTGATGCCCCGCAGCAGGCGGCAGACGACTTTCGGCATCGCGTCGGGCCACAGTTCCGGGAGGCGCCCGAACAGGATGGCTTCTTCGATTTTCTCGACGAAGATTTGCCGGAACCGCTGAAAGTAGATGCCGTTGGCACAGAGGATAAATAGGGGTAAGGGGGGCTCGGGTTGCAGGAGTTGTCCGGCGTCGTGGAGTCGCACCGACAATTCTACGATGCCGGTGATCACATCCAGAATTTGGTCGGGGTTGGTGCAGACTAATACAATTTCGGGCAAGTCGCCGGACTCGCAGCAGGTGAGGAGGTCGGGTTTGAGAAAGCGATCGCACGCTATATTGTGAATGCCCTCGGGGGTGGCGATCGCGATCTGGCCGGACTCTCGCAGGCTGGCGGCACTTTTGGAGTGGCGGCGTTCGATAAAAAAGGTATCCTCGTCGAGTTGGGCGAGTTCCCGGGTGAGGTGATAGAAAAATCCCACGCCCAGGGCTCCGGGGGGTAAAATGCCGATACTGCCTTTTTGGATAGCGGTCACGGTTCAGTTGTCCTCGAGTTCGGCTAGGATTTGATGGGCGCGTTGCAGTTCGGAGACTTTCAACATCAGCCGCATGGGATCTCCGGCCGTGACGGTGCTGCCGTAGGTGTATTCTATGTTAATTCCGGCGGTGGCGAGGGCGTGGCTGAGGCGGGAGAGTTGACCGGGCCAGTTGGTGAGGCTGACGGCCAAAACGTCGGCTTCGATGATATAAAATCCCTGTCGGACTAAATCGGTTTTGCACTGGGGCGGGTCGCTGGCGATCAGTCGGATTACGCCCTGTTCGATATTATCGATCAAGGAAATGGCTTCGATGTTGATGTCCAATTTGGCGATCGCGCTGCTGACGGCGGCGAGGCGTCCGGGGTAGTTTTCCAGGGCGATGGTGAGTTGGCGTTTGATTTCTACTTGCATGGAAATTGGGAGGGTTGAACGGGGGCGATCGGTTCGCCGGTGTGACGTTTATTCATTATATTAATAAATCGGGAGTGGGGAGAGATCGGAGAATCTGAGTTTCTCTGTTTGACACAAGGTGGATCGGAAACCGGGTTTCTATGAGGGTTGATTTTTGTCCCGGAAAGATGCTTTTAGAAACCCGGTTTCTAGGTCGGGGCATTAAACCACCCAGATGAAAAAATAGGTGCCAGGACCGATCGCCAATCTTCGTCATGTCGAATCTCCAAAACGTGGTAGTTTAAATTATATTTGAGATCGTCCCTTTTGATGCGATCGCGTTCCCGTTTTTCGGGGTCATCATGGGCGGAACCGTCGCAGAAAATGGCGATTTTTTGGTCCCAATAAATGAAGTCGGGTTTGATATTCGCTTCGGGGATGAAGGGTTGGGCGGCGTCGGGGAGCGGCAAACCTTGGTTGTATAATTCATCTAAAAATTCCCGCTCGAAGGGGGAGTTGGGATCGGTGCGATCGCGCAATTTTTGATACTGTTGCTGTCGAGAAATATCGTCGATGTGGCGCTCAATTTTGCTGGTTTGGAGCCGCTCCAAGTGGGACTTGATGATGCGGCGATCGAGCAGCGGGTGGTCGAATTGGTTGCGGTAGGAAAGCAGGCATTCATAACAGGCTTTAGTACAACTTTTCTTTTCCTCAATGAAATGGCAGATATCCATCGCTTCCGCCGCCAGTTGTTGGAAGGCTTTGGGATTTTCCAGGATTTGCGAGAGCACCCCCGCGCCTCCCTCAGAGGCTTCCCAAAATAGCAGATATTCTCCCTTCCCGAGACGTTCCGAGGCGAGTTCGTTGTCTTCCAGTTTGTAGACGGCTTGAATTGCCCGCTCGATCGCATATTGAAAACTCGCCAAAAATTCCTCCGCCTCCTCTTTGGGAATATCGCAGGGTTTGATCAGGAGTACGTTGCAGACATCCTCCACCATCAGATAAACTTCCGTATGCAGATTTTCTAAATCCGAAATTTCCGGCTTTTTTTTATCCTTTGATTCCCAATATCCCGTGGCAACATTGAGTTTGAATCCCCGCTCTTCGCCGGACCGCAAACCGCGATTGATGCGCCGAATTTGTGCGGTGTCTCCGTAGGTGAGTTCCAGCAGTTTCCTGCCGTCTTCGGCGACGACATCGGCGACTTCCTGTCGGCGTTCTTGGAAGCGAAAATGGGTCGTGATATTATAACCGGATTTTAGCCGCTCCTCTTCGTCGCAGGTGATGCGTTCCTTGGGCCGGGTGAGCATTGTCTCCATCGGCAATATCCGATTGTGTTTTGCCCAGTTGCCGCGGCTGTCGGCGGTCAGTTTCGCGCCGCAGTTTTCGCACAGGTCCAGTTTCCAGTCCTCGCCGGTGTGGAAATATCCGCAGCGGGGACACATCGCCATCCGCTGGTAGGCGCTTTCGATGCCTTTGACGGGGATGCGGGTTTTGTGAATTTGAAATTTATTGCCCTCGTAGTAGAGGATATTGCCGGGGGCGAATTCGCGGATGGCGACGACTTTGGGGCGGGAAATAAACTCGCTTTTATTCCCGGCGGGGATGTAGGCGCGGACGGGGAGGCGGGGGAAGTTGTAGCCGGGGAGGAAGCCTTCGGAGGCGAAATAACGGTAGGGATAAAATTCGAGTTGGGATGCGTTTTTGTTGCCATCGACCTGGGCGACTAATAGGGCAATTTGCCGTTTGGCTTCCCGTTCGAGGGCGTCGGCTTTTTGTTGTTCCAGGTCTGAGGTGAGGCCCTTTCTGTGGCGATCGCTCGCCTCCCGGGAAATGGTAAGCTGGGTGACGGCATCGCGATACAAATTCCGCCAGCGATCGCACGCTTGGTCAAAACGGATCAGGGCATTGTCGATCGCCTCCCACAAAAAATTATCGGTGCACCAGGTGGCATTTTCCAAGTCTCGACGACAGAATTTATCCTTAAAAATTTCTTTCGCAGCCTGAAAGCATTTCTCCTTCTGTTCCGATGTCAATCTCAGGTGATTTCGCACCGACTCTTTCAGGGGGTAGTCGCCGGCATCGAGGTCGAGAATTTGGTTCATAGACTTTTCAAAATAAACCCCCGTGTAAGCCAGCCAGAGGGAATGGATGTGGGACTCGATCAGATCCCGGTTGCCGAGTTCGAGTTTCGGCGGCACCACCACCCCGGCGACCATTTGCTGGGGACGTTTGAAGAAATATTGGTCGTGTCCGCTACCCGCCGAGGCGTAGGTGATGACCAGGGCTTCGAGCCCGCTGCGTCCGGCCCGTCCGCTGCGTTGGGCGTAATTGGCGGGACTCGGGGGCACGTTCCTCATGTGGACGATATTCAGATCGGCGATATCGATACCCAATTCCATCGTCGGCGAACAGAATAGGGCCGAGAGTTTCCCGGACCGGAACTTGTTTTCTCGGTCCTGCCGATCGCCGATCGCGACCTGGCCCGTGTGCTCGCGCCCTTCCATATTTTGGATCTCCGCACCGCCGCGATCGTAAAAATTGCGGAAAAATCGATTCACCTCCACCGACACGTCTTCGTCACCCTGGAGGCGTTTCGAGGCCATCGGATCGGGCCGGATGAAGTCCACATTTTGCGATCGCCACACGAAGGCATCAACCCGCAGTTGCACTTTGTCGCCCTCCCGGACTAGATATCCGCTGTCAGCCAAAGCTGCAATCAAGTTTTTGATTAAATTCTGATATTCAATTTCCGAAAGGTTCCGTCCCCACAACGGCCAGGTTTGGGCGCTGCGGAGGAATTTGCCAATTTTGCTGCGGGGGGTGAGTTTGACTGTATATTGCTTAGTTTTGGCTGTGGAAGTGGAAGCCCAGGGGGCTGGAACGAGGTCTTCGGACTCATCAAAACACCAGGGATCTTTAATCGCTTGCCGCACCTCTTTTTTGAGCTGTTCCACCCGCTGAGGTTGCAGCAATTCCGCATCCAAAACCCGATCTTTGCGAAGTTGATCTAAGACAGCCGCGATCGCATGGTAGCGCTGTTGGGGACTGGCTTGCAGCAAAATCGGATCGGAATGTTTTTGCCACAAATCGACATGGGCGCAGATGTCCTCCAAGCCATCATAATCGATCGCCAACAGGCCGCACTGTTCCAGGTTGGGTTGCACGATGCGCCACCCCCGCCGCAAGTCTTCATACAGTCGGTATTCGATCAGTTTGTGGAAGGCTTTCTCATTGCGGCGTTTTCCCGAACCATATTCGGCTACTTCTGTAGCATAGTCGGACTGGGGTAGGTTCATCTGTTCCACCACCGCTTGGGCGAGTTGTTGTTGGGTGAGGGTCTGGTTGGCTTTGATGGCCCCGTTGAGGGAGGTTCGCAGCAGGCTGGTTTGCACGAAATCGTTGAAATGTCCGGCCTGCAGGGAGGCGTCCTGGCGGTTGTCGGTGAAACTGAGAATTTTTTGGGCCTGGGGGGAGACGGCGCCGCTGGTTTTTAGCCGGTTGACGGCGGACAGGCAAAGCAGGGTTGTGGCGGTGCTGCGGCCTTCGGTGCTCAGGCGGGAGAGTTTGGTAAATTCGCTTTTGCGCTTGTCGTGGACGATGCCGCAATTTAAACAGGTGAGAAAGGGTTTGGGCACGAACCAGAACGCCGTGCCTTTGGTGAGGGAGTCGGTGACGCGGCCGTTGGGGAGGACTTGCAGTTTTTGGGGGATAAATTCGGCGTATTCTTTTTTCGGAAATCGGCCTTTTTTCTTCGTTTCTCTAAACCAAGTATCCGGGAGACGATCGCGATCGCTTTCTTCCCACAAACCGGGCTCGGCGAGGGTGAGATAACCACTCTGAATGTCGGCGTCATCGCCGGTATTTAAAGCGGTGGGAATCAGGGGTTTGACTTGGTTGCGATCGCGATCATACTCCACCAAATAATAATCTTGGCCGCACTCCCGGCAAAAGGCAAGGGGGTACAAAAGGCGATCGCTATCCGTGGCGTATTTTCCCTCTAAAGTGAGCTCCCGTTTCTCCCTCTTCTCGGCGGTGGCGTAGACGCTGCCCCCCTGGGAAATAAACTGGTGCAGGCGAAACGCCAAACCCCGGGTTTTGCTTCCCCACAACAACACCCGCCGCAGAATATCCGCGCAGAGCTCCCCGTCGGCGCCGGTTTCCGTCGCCAATTTCGCCGCCCCCACCGCCAGGGATATCGGCGTCCGCCGCACCAGGTGCCCCCCTTCCGACTCCAACCCGAAATTCACCTCCACCCAGGCGGCTAACGGGTGAGTTTGAAAGGCTTCTAAAGTCTGTTCAGACTCCGGCGGCAGTCCGGTTTCCAAAGCTGCCGCGAGTTCCGCCGCGGTGGGGTCCGGGCGCCGGATGCTGCGTTCGAGGGTTTCGTCGATGACGTTTTCCGGCGTCACCTCCACCCCGAATAACTTACTGGCGACGGCGGCGACGGTTTGGTTGCGGTCCGTGCGGGTCCCCTTGGTGGACATGGTGGCGCTGGTGCCGATGCAGAGGAGGTTTTGGCCGCACCGCTGCTGCAATTTCCGAATCAGAATGGCGACGTCGGCCCCCTGGCGCCCCCGGTAGGTGTGGAGTTCGTCGAGGACTAGGAATTTGAGGACGGGGGAGGCGACCAATTTTTCTTCGTGGACCCGACTCAGCATCAATTCCAGCATCATATAATTGGTGAGGAGAATGTGCGGCGGGTGCTGTTGCACTTTGATTTTATCGGCGAGGCTTTCTTGTCCGGTGTAGCGTTCGACGCGAATCGGGGTGTTTGGAACTTCTTTTAAGTATTTGTCAAATTCTTCTTTTTGGGAATTGATTAAAGCGTTCATCGGGTAGACGAGAATGGCGCGGACGCCCTCGATTTCCGGGTGGCGCAGCAGGTCGTCAAAGATGGGGACGACGTAGGTCATGCTTTTGCCGGAACCGGTGCCGGTGGTCACGACGTAGGGTCGGTTATTGCGGGCGGCTCGAAAGGCCTGTTCTTGGTGGAGGTGGAAGTTATATTTGCGAATATAATTGGGGAAGTAGTCGCGACATTTCGGATGCAGCAAACCTTCGTCAATTAAACGGGTCACGCCGCCGCCTTTTGTGTAGGCAGGGTTGAGTTGAACCAGGGGATCTGGCCACAGTAGCCCCCGCTTCAATTCGCGATCGACGAAGGCTTTGATCTTCGGATCGCGCAGTTTTAAAAAGCTTTCGATATAGTCCCGATAGTCCGCGATCGCTTCGTCCCGCAGTTTGAAGATATCCAGGGGCGATCGCGCCTCATTTTCCGCTATAATTTCTGTAGATAAAGGTTGCTTTTCTTCGATTTTTTGTGCTATAATTTCTGTGGGAGCGATCGCTTCAGTTATCGCGGGCGATCGGCCCTGCCTGCGATCGCTCCAGGTCATCAAGTCGGCGGCGAGGCCGTCGCTGACGGTATCGATATTGATGATATTCCAAAAGTCGCCCGTATCCCAACTGTCCGGCGCGTGGGAAAAGAGATGGTCGAGGGTTTCGGCCGGGAGGCGATCGACTCCGGTGCAGTCAATTTCGAGCTGTTTTTGAGCGATTAGCATCAAAAATGGGGTCAGCATTTCGCCCTGTTTTTTCAGAAGTTCTTGTAATGTAATTGGGATTGGCATGGCACTTTTAGGTTAGAGAATTAAACCATTTCAAAGTCCCTCTCCCTCGGGGAGAGGGATTTAGGGAGAGGGCCCTCAACCCTTCCCCAAGTTTTGATTAACATCAAAATAAATCGAACGGATATCACCATTAAATTTGGCGACGTAATCGGCTCTAATTTTATGAATTTCTTCGACAACTGGATCATTTTTCACGAATCATCCTCCCGCAGTTATTATAACTTCCCCAATCATCTTCAGATGATTTCGGCTATT